>DYQT01000412.1 GCA_020719165.1 Draconibacterium orientale
TTGGCTTCTGTTTGATGCAAATCAAAGACAAGGATTTCATTTGTGCCTTGACGAAGAAATGGCGCAGGACAGTAAAACGTATGCTGTGGGCCAATTTCCCAATATCTGCCCAGGTTATGACCATTTACCCATACTATTCCTTTTTTGTAGTGGGTCATATCAAGATAAGTATCGGCAACCTCTTCAAGGTCAAAATTTCCTTTGAAAAATACTCCAGGCTTTATATTGTCCTGCGTCCGGCTCAGCGTATTTATGTAGTCTGTACCCATTGGCAAACCGTAAACCTCCCAGTTCATCAGGGTCATGCCATTTAGAGAAACTCTCTCGGTAATCCCTTTCCGGTCAATCAATTGCTGTGCAAAATTTATCCTGCCCATACCTTCAACCAATATTTCCAACACAGGATTTTTTACCTCCGACTTTGGCAGGATGATCGAGTTTTCGCCTTTCATCCGGTTGATGGTACCCACATAGTTGCCATCCAAAAATACAGTGGCAT
Organism: Draconibacterium orientale; assembly: GCA_020719165.1. Taxonomy (GTDB): domain Bacteria; phylum Bacteroidota; class Bacteroidia; order Bacteroidales; family FEN-979; genus CAIVAT01. The sequence continues at coordinate 500 of DYQT01000412.1, forward strand.
AATCGTGTAAATCAGTAATAACCAGTTTTCCTGACTTATGGCCAATCAAGGTGGTTTTGTAAACAGCAAAACCCTCGTATTGACCAAAGTATTCAAAAGGTTTTGGTTGAACCATTTTGATGGGTGGAGGCAAATTGTTCCAGACTGTCCCAAAAACCTCCATTTTTATTTCAGGAATTCTTTTGATCGGAACAACCGGTGGCTCGGGGAAATCTTCTGCCTGTTGGTTTCTATACTTTTTAATGATGTTTTTCAAAGCATAATAAGCCGGCATGGTGCGCCCTTGCTCATTGACAGGTGCACCGTAATCGTAGCTTGTTATATCTGGCTCATACCCTGATCCCCCTGAATTGGCTCCCGCAGAAAAGCCAAAATTTGTTCCTCCATGCAAAACATAAAAATTGATGGAGAGATGGTTTTCCAACACAAACCTTACCTGCCTGTATAAATCAGCAGTATCAGCGCCACTCCATTGTTCCCCCCAATGTGTGAGCCAGCCAGGATAGGTTTCTGAACTAAATACCGGAACGCCGGGGTTCATTTTCCTTGCCAGAGCAAAATTTTCCTGATTTGCACCAGGGTCCAATCCTACTGCAACTCCCGGCAGAGTCCCGGCTTCAAGCATGTAAGTGGTGGCACCATCGGAAGTAAAGAAAGGAATGTCTATTCCATTATTTTCCCAGGTCTGTTTAATCTTTTTCAGGTATTCACGATCATTTCCGTAACTTCCGTATTCGTTTTCGATCTGCATCATTATTATTGGGCCGCCACGAGTAACAAGATATGGTGTTATTTCGGCAGCCATGGCTTTAATATATCTTGTAACCGCTGCCATGTATCTTTCGTCAGTACAGCGCAATTTAATATCGGGAATACTTAACAAATACGGTGGAATCCCTCCCAAATCCCATTCCCCGCAGCTATAGGGTCCGGGTCTTAACAAAAACCACATTCCTTCATCCTGCACTATTTCAATAAAATCCTTCAAATTTCTGTTGTCACTGGTGAAATCGAATTTTCCTTCCTCTGCTTCGTGATAATTCCAGAAAACATAAGTTGCAATGGTGTTGCATCCCATTGCTTTTGCCATCTGAATGCGATGTCTCCAGTATTCTTTGGGAATCCTGGCATAATGCATTTCCCCCGAAATGATCTGGAAGGGTTTGCC
>DYQT01000156.1 GCA_020719165.1 Draconibacterium orientale
TTATAACCCCAAAGGACATAAGTATCTCAGAGATTTTTCTACCGAGCCATATCCGAAGATGACCTATCGGGTGGGGGGGGTAATTCTCACAAAAGAGATGGTATTTACAACGCGCGAAGACCGTATGATTATCAAATATACCCTCGTCGACGCTCATTCCCCAACCAAGATCAGGCTTAAACCGTTTCTCGCCTTCCGGAATATCCACCAGTTGAGCAAGGAGAATATTTTTGCTGATAAAAAGTATGAGAAAGTACCCCTTGGAATCAAAGTCAGGATGTATTTGGGGTACACCGATCTTTTCATGCAGATTTCAAAGGAAAATGAATACACTCATGTCCCGGATTGGTATTATAGTATTGAATACCAGGAAGAAATGGATCGGGGATACGAATATCAGGAAGACCTGTACATACCCGGTTTCTTTGAATTTTCCATTGAGAAGGGGGAGAGTGTGTTTTTTGCTGCTGGCACCCGGGAATTAGCCCCGGCTTCGATGAAGCGAACCTTTAATTCCGAACTTGAAAAACGTATTCCGCGCAATAATTTTGCCAATTGTTTGACAAATGCTGCACAACAGTTTATTATAAAAAAAGAAAAAGGCACTGAAGTTTTAGCAGGATTTCCCTGGTTTGGGCGGTCGGGGTTGAGTACTTTTGTCTCTCTTCCCGGTCTCACGCTGGCTCAGGGTGATACTGCCACCTGTAAATCAGTGATTGATACCATGGTTTCGGAAATGCAGGGCCCTCTGTTTCCGCTCTTTGGAAGTGGCCATGCCGCTACCTATAACTCAGCCGATACCTCTTTGTGGTTTTTCTGGACCTTGCAGCAATATGCCATTGCGACAAACGACAGCAAGTCTGTTTGGAAAGATTATGGCCGCAAAATGAAAACCATTCTCGAAGGTTACCGCAAAGGAACCGAATTCAATATCCATATGGATGAGGATGGATTGATCTATGCCGGGCAGCATGGTATGGCGCTTACCTGGATGGATGCCGTAGCAAATGGCAAACCGGTAACGCCACGCATGGGGAAAACCGTTGAAACCAACGCGTTATGGTATAATGCGATCTGTTTCAGCCTCGAAATCGCCTCAGCATCCGGCGATGCCGCTTTTTGTGAAGAGTGGCAGGAAATCGCCGATAAAATTCCCGCGGCATTCCTGGCAACTTTTTGGAATCCTGAAAAACGTTACCTTGCCGATTATGTGGATGGGGCGTATAAAGATTGGGCTGTCAGACCCAACATGGTACTGGCGACCTCTTTACCCTATAGTCCTGTTCCCGAAGAGATCAGAAAAGATGTTTTAAGTCGGGTCAAACAGGAATTGTTGACACCACGCGGACTCCGAACGCTTACCCCCAAGAGTCCTATTTACAAGGGATCATATTATGGAAATCAATCAGAACGTGAAGCTGCCTACCATCAGGGGTCAGTCTCCCCATGGCTGCTTGGCCATTTTGCAGAAGGTTACCTTAAAATTCACGGTAAAAGTGGACTGTCACTGATAAAATCGTTATATGCAGGGTTTGAACCTGTGATGACGGAACACGGAATTGGCACAATCTCGGAGCTGTATGACGGCGATCCTCCACATGTTGGAAGAGGTGCCATTTCACAAGCATCTTCAGTTGCTGAACTGATCCGGTTAGGTAAATTGATACAGGAATATAGTTAATCGGTAAATGTTTGCAACTAAAATCGTAAATCGTAAATCGTAAATCGTAAATCGTAATTCGTAAATAAAATGCGTGTATTAATGTTTGGGTGGGAATTTCCCCCACATATCACCGGCGGCCTCGGAACGGCTTGTTTCGGGTTGACCAAAGGATTGGTAAAACATGGAGTGGAGGTTATATTTGTTGTTCCTAAAGCCTTTGGCGATGAAACCAAAGAGGGATTCCGACTTGTAAATGCCAGTGATGTTACCCTTGATTTCAGTAAGGTTGACACGAAGGAATATATGGAAAAAATCCAGTTCATGGAAATCGGTTCAAATCTGGTTCCTTATCTTGATCCGGAGGAATTTGAAATGATGGTGAGAAAAGATCAGGTAGCCGATGAAACAGAGACTCATTCCGTTTTTTCAAAACAGTATGCATTCTCCGGCAAATATGGTCCAAATCTCATGCAGGAGGTTTCCCGGTATGCATTGGTTGCATCGTCAATAGCTACGTCCAATACCTTCGATGTAATCCATGCACACGACTGGCTTACCTATCCGGCAGGGATTGCTGCAAAAAAAATATCAGGAAAACCCCTGGTTGTGCATGTTCATGCAACGGAGTTCGACAGATCAGGCGAAAGTGTCAACCAACCGGTGTATGATATTGAGCGTCAGGGAATGATGGAGGCCGATCTGGTGATTACCGTAAGTAATCTTACGCGCCAGATTGTCATCGAAAAATACGGGATTCCTGCCGAAAAAGTAATAACCGTTCACAATGCAGTTGAACCGGTTGACCGCCCCGAAATGGATGGCGTAACGAAACATGTTAAAGAGAAGGTTGTTACTTTTCTTGGGCGTGTAACCTATCAGAAGGGTCCGGACTATTTTGTTGAAGCTGCCCATAAAATTTTGCAAAGAGATTCGAATGTGCGTTTTGTTATGGCAGGTTCCGGTGATTTGCTGAATCGCATGATTCGCCGGGTTGCACAGTTGAAAATTGCCACAAAGTTTCACTTTACCGGTTTTTTGGCCGGACCAGAGGTTGATACGATGTTTGCCATGAGCGATGTTTATGTAATGCCATCAGTGTCAGAACCTTTTGGGATATCGCCGCTTGAAGCAATGCGGTCGAATGTTCCTGTTGTCATCTCCAAACAATCTGGGGTGGCCGAGGTGCTGCAACATGCGCTTAAAGTTGATTTCTGGGATATCGATGCATTGGCCGATGCCATTTACGGAATACTTCACTATGAAGGATTGAGTAAAATGTTTATCCGTTACGGCAAAACTGAAGTCGATAACCTGATTTGGGAAAATGCTGCCCTCAATATTTTAGAAGTTTATAACAAAGCTGTAATTAATTGATTATATGAGATCCATCTGTTTATATTTTCAGGTCCATCAGCCGTTTCGCTTACGGACTTACCGGTTTTTCAACATTGGCCAGGACCATCATTATTATGATGATTATCAAAACCGTCATATTATAAAGCGGGTCGCAGAAAAGTCCTATCTGCCTGCCAACAATCTTATGCTTGACTTGATCAAGGAATATGGAAAAGCCTTTAAAGTCAGCTATTCGATCTCCGGCACTGCCCTTGACCAGCTGGAACGTTACGTTCCTGAGGTTATTCAAAGCTTTCGGCAACTGGCAGACACCGGCCAGGTTGAGTTTCTGGCTGAAACATATGCCCATTCACTGGCATCCCTGAGCAATAAAACCGAATTTGTGCGACAGGTTGAACTGCATGCTTCCCGGATCGAGGAATTATTCGGAAAGAGGCCGACAACTTTCCGAAATACGGAATTGATATATTCCGACAAAATTGGAGAAATGGTTGCAGAGATGGGATTTCACACCATGCTGACGGAAGGAGCAAAGCATATATTGGGCTGGAAAAGTCCAAATTATATGTATTGCAACAACATTAACCCAAAGCTGAAAGTGCTGCTGCGAAATTTTCGGTTGAGCGATGATCTTACCTTCAGGTTCTCAAATCAGGATTGGTCTGAATGGCCGCTCACTACGGAAAAGTTTGTTAAATGGCTGAATGTCATTGAAAAACAGGAGGAAGTTGTTAACTTGTTCCTCGATTATGAAACCTTGGGCGAGCATCAATGGAAAGAGACCGGAATCTTTGACTTTTTCAAACATCTGCCCTCCACGGTTTTTTCGAATTCTAATTTCTCTTTCAATACACCCGAACAGTTGTATCACGAGTTGCAGCCTGTCTCAGCCATCTCCGTGCCTCATGCTATATCATGGGCCGATGAAGAGCGCGACCTGACTGCCTGGAGAGGCAACGAATTACAGGATGAAGCTTATGGAAAGCTCTATTCCTACGAACCCAAAGTAAGAAACTGCAAAGATCCTGAGATTTCAAGAGACTGGCTATACCTCCAAACCAGCAACCATTTTTATTATATGTGTACCAAATGGTTTTCAGCCGGAGAAGTTCATAAATACTTCAATCCCTATGGATCTCCATACGAAGCATTTATCAACTATATGAATGTGCTGTCTGATTTTATGATCAGGGTCGACGATGCTACCAAACCAGTCGCCCTGCCTGCGAATGAAGTGGAAGTTGCCCGGCCTGCTAAAACCATTAAACCGGAAGCCAAAGCAACGACGAAGCCGGTAAAAGTGGTTAAGGTTAAAAAATCAGAGGAGAAAGTTGCCCCCGATGTTAAAAAAGGAGCGAAAAAGGATACTCCCGTAAAAGAAGTTAGAAAAAGAAAATAATTATGGCAATGAAGGATAAACACCTGATGGTTCCCGATTATCTGTTTGAGACAAGTTGGGAAATTTGTAATAAATCCGGCGGAATTTATACAGCGATTGCTTCAAAAGCTGGTATTTTTACCGAAGAATTCAAAGACAATTACATCTTAATCGGTCCTGATGTCTGGAAGGAAACTCATCAGAATCCGGAGTTTACCGAGGATAAGTTTTTATTCAAATCATGGCGCGAGATTGCTGAGGCTGAAGGCTTGCGGATTAAGGTCGGGCGATGGAACATCCCCGGCAGACCAGCAGTCATTCTGGTTGATTTCACCCCATATTTTTCCGAAAAGGATAAAATTTTCGCCCACTTCTGGGAGCGTTATAAATTAGATTCACTCACCGGAGGATGGGATTATGTTGAACCTGCTTTTTTTGGCTATGCCGCCGGAAAAGTCATCGATAGCTTTTACAATTTCAATTGCTCGCATCTCGATAAGATTATCGCCCAGTTCCACGAATGGATGACAGGAACAGGAATACTCTACCTTAAAGAGCGTGTTCCTCAGGTGGGAACGGTGTTCACAGCACATGCCACTGTAGTAGGACGAAGCATTGCTGCCAATGGCCTGCCCTTGTATAAAAACCTTGAAAATTACAACGCAGAGGCTCTGGCGCGGCAATTTGGTGTGATGGCAAAATTTTCGTTGGAAAAATTAGCCGCTCAGGAATCTGACTATTTTACGACGCAGTCGCAGATCACCAACAATGAATGCCGCCATTTTCTGGAAAAGGAGGCAGACCTGCTAACCCCGAATGGTTTTGAAAATTCATGGGTCCCCGTTAAGGAGGAATATTCCGAAAAACGCCTGGTATCCCGTAAAAAAATTCTGGAGGTTACCAGTGCCGTTACCGGCCAGGAATTTCCCGCCGATACCATTCTTATTCTTACAAGTGGCAGGTATGAGTTTCGCAACAAAGGACTTGACATCTTCATTGATGCGCTGGGTTTGCTCAACAAACAATCAAAATTGCCGCAACCGATCATTGCTGTCATTGCTGTTTCCTCAGGAAATAATATCCCCAGAAAAGATCTGGTTAACCGGCTGGCCGGGAATGATCATGGTCTTGCACCTCCTGAGGAATACACAACACATGGTTTGGCTGAACCGGAAAACGACCTGATTCTGCAACGGCTTAAATCAAAAGGACTTTTAAACCGGCCTGAAGATAAGGTCAAGGTAATTTATATTCCAACCTATTTAAACGGTACTGATGGAATCTTTAATTTAAACTATTACGACCTGTTGATTGGTTTTGACGGCACCATTTTCCCCTCATACTATGAACCATGGGGATATTCCGCTCTTGAAAGTCTCTCTTTCCACATCCCTACGATCACAACTTCTGTGAGCGGCTTCGGGCAATGGATAAAAGCGCTGTTTCCGACTGTTAAAGACTGCACGGCAGTTATTGAACGAACTGACGACAATGACAGTGAGGTAGTTGAAAATATTGTTAAACATATCCTTAATTGCAGTACCAAAACCGAAAAGGATATTATTAAGGCAAGGATCAAAGCCTTTGAAATTTCCAGGTCGGCCTTGTGGGAAAACCTGATTATTAATTTCAAGGAAGCATATTCGGATACCCTTGAGGCAACAGCTTCGAGGGCTGATTTATATGCGGGAAAACAACCTCAGTTGCTTGTAACACCCCTTAAGAGTGTTGTGGAAAAACCTGATTGGAGAAAGGTACTTATCCAGCAAAGAATTCCTCAAAACCTGCAAAGCATTGAGCGGCTGGCAAAGAACTTATGGTGGTCGTGGAACTATGAGGGTTCGGAGTTGTTTGAAATGGTGAACAAAGAACGTTGGAATGAATTAAAATTCAATCCTATAGCACTTATCGAGTCATTGTCATTCAACGAACTTCAGGATTTAAGCCTGAACGAAAAATTCGTGAACAAACTTATCAGGGTTACCTCGGCTTTTGATGCCTATATGGCACTCGCCACTGAAAAGCCAAAAGAGCAGGTTGCCTATTTCAGCATGGAATACGGACTTCACGACACCGTGAAAATATTTTCCGGCGGATTGGGTATGCTGGCCGGCGATTATCTCAAGGAGGCGAGTGATTCCAATTACAACATTATCGGCATCGGCCTGTTATACCGCTATGGGTATTTCACCCAGAGTTTATCCATATTTGGCGACCAGATTGCCATCTATACGCCTCAAAAATTTACGCATCTCCCATTGATCCCCATCCGTGATGAAAATGGCAACTGGCTGAAGATTTCATTTGCTTTGCCAGGCCGAACCATGTACGCAAAAGTGTGGAGATGCGATGTGGGCCGTGTTCCTCTGTTTCTGATGGATACCGACATTGAAGAAAACGGTGAGGCCGACCGCAGCATAACACACCAATTGTATGGTGGCGACCTTGAGAATCGGTTGCGTCAGGAATTGTTGCTCGGGATCGGCGGAATTCGAATGCTTGATGCCATGGGTTTGAAACCCGATGTTTATCACTCCAATGAGGGGCACTCAGCATTCATCGGACTGGAGCGGCTCAGAAAACTCATTCAGAATGAAAAGCTCACTTTCCCTCAGGCCATGGAAATGGTTCGTTCTTCTACGCTGTTCACTACGCATACTCCTGTCCCTGCCGGACACGACACTTTCCCCGAAGATCTTATTCGCAGGTATCTGTCCCATTATCCCGATCACATGAATCTCAAATGGGAACAATTTATGAACCTCGGTCGGATGGTAGAGTATGATGTGAATGAGAAATTTTCCATGAGCGTGCTCGCGGCAAAATGTTCCCAGGAAATTAATGGCGTAAGCCGAATCCACGGCCGTGTTACCAGGGAAATGCTGGTATCCCTTTACCCGGGTTATTATCCCGACGAACTTCACATCGGCTATGTAACAAATGGCGTTCACCTTCCAACCTGGACCGCCAAATCGTGGCAGCAACTCTATAGCAAGGAGTTTGGCGACGGATTTTTCAGCGATCAGTCAAACCCGAATTACTGGAGAAATATTCACAATGTGAATGACGAAACCATCTGGAATATGAAGCTGAAGCAGAAGGGGCAGATGACCGAATACCTTTTGCAACACTTGTATGCCGATATGACCCGGCGCCACGAAAATCCAAAGTTGATATTCAAAATAAAGGATGCTGTTAACCCCCAAGCTCTGACTATCGGATTTGCCCGAAGATTTGCAACCTATAAACGGGCCCATCTCCTGTTTAGTAACCTTGACCGGCTTTCGCGAATTGTCAACAATAAAGAAAAACCGGTGCAATTCATGTTTGCAGGCAAGGCACATCCAAATGATAAAGCGGGGCAGGATCTGATTAAGCGCATTTATGAAATCTCTCACGTTCCTGATTTTGTCGGTAAAATTTTCTTCTTTGAAAATTACGACATGGAAGTTGCCAAATACCTGATCAAAGGTGTCGATATCTGGCTAAATACCCCAACCCGACCACTGGAAGCATCAGGGACAAGTGGTGAAAAAGCCGTTATGAACGGCGTTGTTAACTTTAGTGTACTCGATGGCTGGTGGGCAGAAGGTTATAAACCCAATGCAGGCTGGGCACTCAAGGAGGAGGCAACTTACGATAATCATCAGTTCCAGGATGAATTGGATGCAGAAACCATTTATTCAATCCTTGAAGAGGAGATTATCCCGATTTATTATAATGTAAA
>DYQT01000157.1 GCA_020719165.1 Draconibacterium orientale
ATACCGCCATTTCTTTTAGTAAAAGAATTACCCTCATTTATTGAGCGGATACGCAAAAAGCCCTGAACATGTTGATGTTCAAGGCTTTCGTGCTTTTGTTCCGTGGCATCGACTGGAATTGAACCAGTGACACAAGGATTTTCAGTCCTCTGCTCTACCAGCTGAGCTACGACGCCAGCCTCAAATGAGGGTGCAAAAATAATACATTTATTTAAATTTGCAATATAAAAAATTATTCGGCTTAACGGATTATATATATTTGTCGGATGATTGTCTGACAAACCATTTTTAAAATCAGGCGGCTTATATTTTAATTACCATCGTCAATATCAATCAATGCAGCTGATTCTGGATTTTGGCAATACAAATAAAAAACTGGCTCTTTTTGACCATACCGTGATGTTGTTTGTTCAGCATCATCAGGAGATGTCGAAAGAAATTCTCGAAAAATTCATCGGCGATCATCCGGGAATCACCTCCTGCATTTTGTCATCCGTGGTTTTGCATGATCATAAGATTCAGGAATACCTGGGCAAAGTTTTGCAGTTTATCAACCTGGATGAGCATACGCCCATTCCGATCGTGAACAGGTATGTGTCGAAAGGATCGCTGGGAAAAGACAGGCTTGCCGCCGCGGTAGCCGGGGCTGCGAATTTTCCGGGCGAAAATGTGCTGGTTGTATGCGCCGGAACAGCGCTAACCTGCGATTTTATCAATCACAAGGGTGAATACCTCGGCGGGTCGATCTCCCCCGGCATGCAGATGCGATTCAATGCCTTGCATACTTTTACCGACAAGCTTCCGTTATTAACATACGAGGAGCCTGCCGCACTGATCGGTTTTGATACCCGGATGAGTATTTTATCGGGGGTGATAAATGGAATTATAGCTGAAATTGAGGGCATAGCGCATGGTTATCAGGCAGAATATCCGGGTTTGAAAATCATTCTCAGTGGCGGCGACCTGAATTATTTTGTCAAATGGCTAAAAATTAGCATCTTTGCACTCCCAAATATCGTCATACACGGTTTACAACAAATTCTCACGTTTAATGTCAATAAAGCCATATAGCCTGCGACTTCCAATCCTGATCTGTCTCTTTTGCTTAAATCTGTCGTTGTTTTCCCAGATACAGATAGTTTCACCCTACTCCCGGTTTGGTATTGGCGATCTCTCCGACAACAACAATGCCTATAACCTGACGATGGGGCAACTTGGCATCGGGTTGCGCAGCCCCTATCATGTTAACTTTACAAACCCCGCTTCCTATGGCGCTTTTGACTCACTTTCGCTGGTCTTCGACGGGGGCCTTACCGGGGAGTTTGTATCGCTTACATCCGATTATCAAAGTGTAAGTCGCAATTACGCATCCCTGGGATACCTGCTTTTTGGCATGCCCATCAACAGATGGTGGAAAACAAGTTTAGGCCTGCTTCCGTTTAGCGATGTGGGTTACAGTGTTGCAAATTACGAAGAGTATCCAAATTCAGGAACCGTTGTTCGCCTCTATACCGGTTCGGGTGGAATTAGCCGGCTCTATTGGGGCAACGCCTTCACGATCAGGAAAAAATTATCTTTTGGCGCCAACATCTCTTACCTGTTTGGAAGTATGGACCGCGAAGCCAGGGTGCTGTTCCCCGACTCTGTATATGCCATGAATTTCAAAGAGGTCTATTATGTAACCATGAAAGACCTTTATTTTAACTTCGGAGCGCAATACCGGGCAAAAATAAAAAATGACATCTTTCTGAACCTTGGCGCCGTGTACTCTCCCTCAATCAACATGGCTGCCAAAACCGATATTTTTGCTGCAACCTTCCAGCTAAATTCCTCCGGGGTCGAGTCTCCGCGCGACACCCTTGCATTTACCGAGGGATATAAAGGCAAAATTGTGATTCCCACGATGATAGGAGGTGGATTTTCATTTGACAGAACCGATAAATGGGTGATCGGCGTTGACTATAAATGGCAGAATTGGGAGAAATTCAGAGCCTTCGATCTCTCCGACTCGCTGGTCAACAGCTGGCAGGTCAATGTTGGTGGCGAAATTACCCCAAACATCGACAATTACAACAATTACCTTGCCCGGGTGCATTACCGGCTTGGCTTTAACTACGGCCAAACCTACCTGCACCTCAGGGGGCAGAACCTGAATGAATATGCCATTACCTTTGGATTCGGGCTCCCGCTTCGGGGAATGAAAACCATGCTGAACGTTGGGGGGGTATATGGAGTTAGAGGCACTACAGCGAACCAGCTCATCCGCGAAAGCTATTTTAAGATTGTTGTGGGATTTTCCATCTATGAACGATGGTTTGTCAAACGTAAGTATTTCTAACATTGAACCTATCTCTTTTCCGTTATCTGCCGGCAGGTTTTCTGTTGCTCCTCTCATCGCTGATGTTATCGTGCAGCAAAGCTCCCCAGGAAAACGAAACCATCCGAATGTTGCCAAATGACCCGGTAATGTCGGCCAACAATATTGAAGTTTTGTTCAGCGACTCAGGCAGGATCCAGGCAAAACTTACCAGCCCGCTCATGAACAGGTATGCCGGCGAAAATCCCTATCTTGAATTTCCGAAAGGGTTTAAAGTGTACATGTATGACTCGGTTCAGCAGGTTTCGTCAACCATTACCGGCAACCGTGGCATGCGAAAGGAGTATTCGCGTGTAATGGAGGCATGGGGCAATGTGGTGGTACGCAATGAAAAGAAAAACGAACAACTCAACACCGAACACCTGGTGTGGGATGAAAACAAGCATAAAATCTGGTCGGATGTAAAAGTTAAGATTACCCGGCCCGATCAAATTTTATTCGGTACCAGCATGGAGGCCGATGAAACCTTCACCCGCTATTCAATCAGGGAGCCTGCCGGGGAGATGGATGTGAAAAAGGATTCCATTTAGGATAATTGTACGCTTTTAGGTCACCAATGCTTTGTTGTCTCGCTAATTATCCCTACTTTTGCACCCTGTTTTAAATTAAATTATATAGTAGCATGGCCATTATTGGAAAAATCAGAAAACACTCAGGACTTGTAGTTGTCATCGTTGGTGTTGCAATCGCTGCCTTTGTGATCGGCGACTTCAGTAAAAAATCAAATCAAGGCACCAGCGACATCGGCAGTGTTAACGGGGAAAGCATACCTTATGCCGAGTTCAACACCAAGGTTGAACAGTCTCTCGAAGCCCAGAAAGAGAACTCAGGGAGTGATAAAATCACGGATCAGGAGACCTACCAGCTTCGTCAAAGCACCTGGACGTCGGCAGTAAAAGAGCTTTTGATGGGTGAAGAGTACGATGAGTTGGGGTTGACCGTTTCGCCTGAAGAACTTTTTGATCAGGTTCAGGGAAGGCAGCCACACCGTTTTATCCTTCAATATTTTAAAGATCCTGCTACCGGACAATACAACCCGGCTGTGGTGTTGAACTACCTGAAGAATTTGGACAAGATGGAACCCAAAGCTAAAAATCAATGGCTTCAGTTCGAAAAAGCAATCAAGGATGATCGTCAGGAAACCAAATTCAACAACCTGCTTGCCAAGGGCTACTATGTTCCCAAGGCCTTTTTAAAGAAAGATTTCATCAACCAGTCTAAAACCCTCAAGGTTCTTGCCGTTGCCCCCGATTTAGCCTCAATTCCTGATAATTCGATCAAACTGACCGATGAGGATTTTCAGAAGTTTTATGATAAAAACAAGATCTATTTTTTCATGGAAGAGGCTTCACGCGACCTTGACTATGTGCTTTTTGATGTACTGCCGTCAGATCTCGACCGTAAAAGAACCGCGGAAGATGTTGCGCAGCTTTATAAAGAGTTTCAATCGAGCCTCGACGTAATGACTTTCATGAATGCCAATTCAGATGTTAAATCTGATACGATGTTTGTGAAAAAGGGCGCCTTCCCTGCCCAGCTTGATACGCTGTTATTTGCATCAAAGCCGGGAGCAGTCTTTCCCCCGTTTGAATTCAACAACTCATGGTACATGGCAAAATTAATTGACATGCAGCAGCGGCCCGATTCGATGAAAGGTTCACAGATTTTAATCGCCTTTGCCGGAACCGGAAACGAAAACATCAAACGTACCAAGGAGGAGGCCAAATTAAAAATCGACAGCCTGATGGCCGCGTTGAAAAAAACGCCCCAGCTATTTGCTGAAGTCGCAAAAAAATATTCCGACTATCCCACTGCAAAAGATGACGGGGGTGATTTGAAATGGTTTAACGATGGAAATCCAAATTTTGATCCTTTCTTCAAAGCCGGAATTGAATTGAAACCCAATGAAATGAAGGTTGTTGAAACCCGTATCGGTTATTCGCTGTTCATGCTGGTTGAAAAATCGGCCCCTGTTGCCAAAGTTAAAGCAGCCGTTTTAACCCGCGCCATCGTTCCGAGTAACCAAACTTTTCAGGATACCTACATGAAGGCAAGCGCTTTTGCAGGGCAAAACAAGACCCCTGAGGCTTTTGAAAAATCAGCCGTGTCGAAGGGCCTTCAAAAGCGGTCGGCTCCCAATATCAGGGAGATGGACAACTATGTGATGGGTCTTCCTTCGGCGCGAGAAATGGTACGTTGGGCCTATGCCGAAAACACGAAAGTTGGAGAGGTTAGTCCGGTTTTTGATTTATCCGGGAAATACGGAGTTGCCATTTTGAAAAACATTGCCCCAAAAGGTCAGCAGGAGTTGAAAGACATCAAGGCACGGGTAGAACCATCGGTTAAAAACATGAAAAAGATCGACCTCCTGGCCGAAAAGATGAAAAAAGAGTTGGCCTCAAGCAAAGATATCAGCGCACTTGCATTCAAGCTGAATGCCAAACTCGACACCTCCATGATTACTTTCACAGGGTTTAGCCGTTCCAACATCGGACGGGAATCAGAGATTGTAGGGCAGTTGTTCACCTTTAAAAAAGGAGAACTCGTAGGTCCGCTCACCGGAAATTCGGGAGCATACCTGGTAGTGATCAGTGACGTGATGGAAGCTCCGGCGAAAGATGATTTTTCGTATGAAAGAATGCAGCAAATGCAAAATTTCAATCAGCGGGTAACCGGCAACATGTATTCGGCGCTGGAGAAAACAGCGAAGATCACCGATAACCGTTTAAAGTTTTATTAATAGTTGGTTAAAAACCTGAGAATCAAAAAAGGCTGCTTCAGATTGAGGCAGCCTTTTTTTTGAAATTGTGCTCTGAGTTCAGAGTTCCCATACAGTTTCCTCAATTATTTTGTAACTTTGGTGTAAACATTAAGGCCATGACCACTCTTGAATTAAAAAACAACTTCCATCAGCTCATTGATAGCATTGAGAATGAGAATCTTTTGCAGAAATTTTATGAATTGATGTTGCGGAAAAGATCAATTAGGGATGGGGCTCTCTGGGCAAGATTAACTCAGGATGAGGTTGATGAATTATTACTTTCAAATGAGGAAAGTAATGATCCGAAAAACCTTTTACCACACGATGAAATGCAGAAAAAATATGCCAAATGGCTTTAAAAATTGTTTGGTCTAAAAGAGCGAGCAAACGATTTGATGATATTGTTTCCTTCCTCGTAAATGAATGGGGCGAAAAATCAGCCAAAGACTTTATTATTAATGTGTTTGACTTTCTTGAGACCTTGTCAGAATTTCCTGAAATTGGCTCCTTAGAAAATAAAGAAAAAAATATTCGCGGATTTACCTTATTAAAACAGGTGAATCTGTATTACCGAGTTAAGGATGACACGATTATTCTTATCATTTTCTTTGACAACCGACAAAATCCAAAAAAGAAAACCACTTGTTTTTGAAATTGTTATCGGGTGGTATCTTTAATGATGAGTGTTTTGATTACGGATGCCCACTCTTTTCGGCTTTTGGTATAAGCCCTGAGTGTGATAGAAAAAGTACCCGGTTTGGTGTAGATATAAACAGGGTTTTGCAGGGTGGAACCGGGAGGATCAAGGGTGGTTATGGACGAGTCACAGCCAAACCACCATTCGTATGAAAAGGCTTGCGCCGACTGGTTTAAAAACTGCACCTGGCAGGGCACTGTAAAATTATTGCTTCCGGAAAAAAGGAAATCTGCAGATGGAACGGGTTCATTTTTAGAACATCCGCCCGAATAGAAAAGAAGAGGCAGGAAAAGGAAAGTGTATTTCCTGAATTTCATACGAATGAAGTTGGAGTCATCTATTCGGCAAGAACCAGCACTTTGTTGTTAACCACTTCTATTACTCCTCCTTTGATTTCGAAAAACTGCTCTTCCTTTTCACCGGAATTGACCACCTTTATTTTTCCTTTCCGGAGAACGGAAATCAGGGGAGCATGGTTGTTTAAAATTTCAAACGAACCATCGATGCCTGGCAATTGGATCAACCCGACATTGTCGCCGGTAAAGATGGTTGAGTCGGGAGTTATAATTTCAACTTTCACAATGCAAAGTTCAAAGTTCAATATTCGATCATCATTTCGGGTTGTTACCTGCTGTCGGCCAGCATTTTCTTCCCTTTTTCAATGGCCTCCTCAATGGTACCAACCATGCTGAAAGCCGATTCGGGATACTCATCAACCGCACCATCCATGATCATGTTAAAACCTTTGATGGTGTCTTCAATGTTTACAAATGCTCCCGGTATTCCGGTAAACTGCGTGGCGACAAAGAACGGCTGCGAAAGGAAACGCTGCACACGGCGGGCTCTTGAAACAACAAGTTTATCTTCATCCGACAATTCATCCATTCCAAGGATGGCGATAATATCCTGAAGCTCTTTGTAACGCTGGAGGATGCGTTTCACACGTTGGGCGGTGTTGTAATGTTCTTCGCCAACCACATCGGGAGTCAGAATCCGCGAGGTGGAATCAAGTGGATCTACGGCGGGATAAATACCCAATTCGGAGATTTTACGGCTTAAAACAGTGGTAGCATCAAGGTGGGCAAAGGTGGTCGCAGGCGCAGGGTCGGTCAAGTCGTCGGCGGGCACATAAACAGCCTGCACCGAAGTGATAGAGCCACGTTTGGTAGAGGTGATGCGCTCCTGCATGATGCCCATTTCGGATGCCAGGGTGGGCTGGTATCCTACCGCTGAAGGCATACGGCCAAGCAGCGCCGACACTTCGGAACCAGCCTGGGTAAAGCGGAAAATATTGTCGATAAAAAACAGGATGTCGCGACCGCCTGATTTTTCATCGCCATCGCGAAAATATTCTGCCATGGTGAGTCCCGACAGGGCCACGCGGGCACGGGCGCCGGGAGGTTCATTCATTTGTCCAAAAACAAGCGTAGCCTGCGATTTCAGGAGTTCTTCATGATCAACTTTCGATAAATCCCAACCCCCTTTTTCCATGTCTTCCTGGAATTCTTTACCATAGCGGATAACACCGGATTCGATCATTTCGCGCAGCAGGTCATTCCCTTCACGTGTACGTTCACCAACGCCGCCAAACACCGACAATCCAGCGTATTTCTTGGCAATGTTGTTGATAAGTTCCATGATGATCACCGTTTTGCCAACGCCGGCACCGCCAAATAATCCGATTTTCCCCCCTTTTGAATAGGGCTCAATCAGGTCGATCACTTTGATCCCGGTAAACAAAACCTCCTTGGATGTGCTCAATGTGTCGAACTTTGGCGGGTCGCGGTGGATGGCATACACATTTTCTTCTGAAACGGCGCCCAATCCATCGATGGGTTTCCCAATCACATTGAATAACCGGCCCCGAACCATATCCCCAACGGGCATCGAAATAGGTCGTCCTTTTGCTACCACTTCCATTCCACGCCGCAACCCATCGGTTGAATCCATGGCAACAGTACGCATGGTATGTTCCCCAATATCGTATTGGCATTCGAGAACAATAATGTCTCCTTTCTCATTTGTCACCTCAAGGGCATCATAAATATTGGGAAGTTTGACATCTTCATCAAAGACCACGTCTATAACCGGTCCTATGATTTGAGAGATTTTTCCATTATTTTTCGCTTGCATGATATGGCTTGATAATTTGTGCAAAGATAAAATATCTGATTGATTAAATGTTTGATGACGAAAATTTTTCAGCGATTCAGCGAGAATATTTTTTTACTTTTCCAACACATAGCTTGATG
>DYQT01000413.1 GCA_020719165.1 Draconibacterium orientale
TAAAAATTAAAATATTTCGCCGTGTTTACATTAGAAACAAAAATCGATGTTAATTCTGAGGAATTCAGAAAAAACAAGGAAGAGTATCTTAAACTGTTATCAGAATTTAAGAGAATAACTGCTGAAAATACCCGTGGCGGGCCTGAAAAAGCGGTTCAACTGCACAAACAAAGGGGTAAACTGCTTGCGCGCGAACGGATTGACAAACTCATCGACCCAAACACTCCGTTTCTGGAACTTTCGCCGTTGGCAGCGCTTAATGTCATGGATAATGAGCACCCGTCTGCAGGCATCATCACAGGCATCGGAGTCATTCATGGCAAAGAAACACTTATTATTGCCAACGATGCTACAGTTAAAGGTGGAACTTACATTAAGGAAACCATCAAGAAACACCTCAGGGCGCAGGAAATAGCCATGGAAAATCATCTTCCGTGTGTTTACATGGTTGATTCCGGCGGAGTTTTCCTGCCTGAACAGGCCAATGTTTTTGCCGACCGCGACCATTTCGGGAGATTTTTCTACAACCAGGCAAAACTTTCGTCAATGGGCATTCCGCAAATTGCAATCGTGATGGGTTCCTGCACAGCCGGAGGTGCTTATGTCCCGGCCATGAGCGACGAAACCATCATCATCAAAAAGCAGGGTACCATTTTCCTGGGAGGCCCGCCGTTGGTTAAAGCTGCTACCGGTGAAGTGGTAACTCCCGAAGAATTGGGCGGAGCCGAAGTGCACACCGCCATTTCAGGTGTTGCCGACCATCTGGCTGAAAACGATGTTCACGCCATCCAGATCTGCAGGAATATTTTTCAAAACCTTGAAAAGAAACCCCGCCAGGTTCTGGATATTGCCCCAATCGAAGAACCATTGTACGACCCGGAAGAATTGTACGGCATTGCCCCGGTGGATTTGAAAAAAATGGTCGATCCCCGTGAAGTGATCATGCGCCTGGTGGATGGCAGTAAATTCCATGAGTTTAAGGAGAGATACGGCAGAACGCTGGTGACAGGTTTTGCCCGGATAATGGGCTTCCCGGTTGGTATCATCGCCAACAATGGAGTTCTCTTTTCCGAATCGGCGCTCAAGGGTACCCATTTTATCGAATTATGCACTTCCAGAAAAATCCCACTGCTTTTCCTGCAAAATATCACTGGTTTTATTGTTGGAAAAGATTTCGAAAGAAAAGGAATTGCCAAGGATGGGGCGAAACTGGTTCATGCCGTGGCAAATGCCAATGTCCCAAAGTTTACTGTGATTTTCGGAGGTTCGTTTGGCGCTGGAAATTACGGGATGGCTGGCCGTGCCTACAATCCAAAGCTACTGTTTATGTGGCCAAATTCCAAAATATCGGTGATGGGCGGAATGCAGGCTGCCGGAGTTTTGGTTCAGGTTAAACAAGATCAATATGCCGCCAAAGGCAAGGAAATGCCACAGGAAGAAGCCGATGCGCTGCGCAAAAGCATTATCGACAAATACGACCAGGAAGGCTCGGCTTATTTTAGCACATCCCGTATGTGGGATGACGGAATCATTGACCCCGCTGACACCCGGAATGTAATTGCAATGGGCATTTCGATGTCGCTCAACAGAATATTCGATGACCAGAAATACGGTGTTTTCAGGATGTAATTTCCTGAAATTCTTAATAAAGAAC
>DYQT01000414.1 GCA_020719165.1 Draconibacterium orientale
TCAGTGCCCGGTTTTCGTCATAGAAATCCTTGCAGAAACGGTATATGGCTTTTTTGGCCTTTCCGGGCTCGGGCAGATCCGGATAGGCGGTTATGGGCAGTGTATTGACATCCACCGGGGAAAAACACATCGCATCGTCCAGGCCTGAGTCATGCCGTCCAAAAATGACACCGGTGAACTGTTCTTTTTCAGACTCTGCCACATTCAGACGTTTTACAAAAGAGAGCGCACAGGACGGAGATATGGACGCGTTGACTTTTTCAATCTCTGCATTGAGCTGTTGAGCCATTTCAAGAATCAACTGACAACAGACAGGGCCGCTTAGCTCCGTCATCGGAGAATTATCTGAACTGGAATCCCCCCATCGATAAATCCTGCAAATTTTCTGAAGTTCGCCGTAAGCCTGAAAGACCTGTTTCTGGAATTGCCGACGAACACTGAATGCCCAGCCAAAAGATTCCGGAAAGACGGAAGGGGTTAGAGATGCTTCAAATCTGGCGGCTGGTTCTGGAAAGTCAGTGCCGATCGCATTGAAAAATGAACCGGTGCCTTTACCATTGAGCAGCAGATGGCTAAGGGAAGCCAGCTTGCGGGCAATTTCAATTTCCTGAATTTGAAGTTTGTGCACGCAGTCGTTGAAAATCTCCAGCATGTCGTCCAGTTGTTTTCGCTGCCCAAAAAAACGACCTGCCATTTCAGTCAGGATTTCCTCGGAGAGTTGATCAGCGATATCCCCCATGTCCGGCTACCCCTCTTTTGACCCATCGGAGGCGGCTGCAAGCGTCGATGCCCACCTCAGTTATAATGCATTGCTGTTTTTTATCACATCGGATTTGACTTGTCCAATCAAGAAGGATGGCCTGGCAGGGTAACCGCATTTGGAATTTGTAATTTTATGAACAGAGGCCAATCAGATCCGAGTAAATTCATATAGTTATAACTATTTAAAATCATTAAATAAAACTAGACTTTTCGATAAAAGTGTGCTACCTATTGATATCATTATAAATATCTTATCAATAGGAGGTGGCCATGGCACAAACAGAAATTCCAACAATCAACCGCTATTTCGAAAACCTAACCGACCCGAGACGTGAGAACAAAAGGCATAAGCTGATTGACATCATAACGATTGCCGTATGCGCCGTGATCTGCAACGCCAACAATTATGATGAAATTTATGAATTCGGAAAAGCCAAATACAAATGGTTTAAAAAGTTTTTGAAGCTTCCACACGGAATACCCTCAGTTGATACCTTTGAAAGGGTATTTGCCGTGATCGATCCAGACGAATTTAAGAACTCCTTTTTGAAATGGGTACAGGCAATTAACCAGCTTACAACTGGAGAAGTCGTTGCTGTTGATGGCAAAACATTACGGCGATCTCATGACAAAAGGAATGGAAAGTCAGCAATTCATATGGTCAGTGCCTGGGCTTCAGCCAATGGGGTTGTTTTGGGGCAGAGAAAAACAGACGACAAATCAAATGAGATTACCGCTATTCCAGAGCTTCTTGAAACGCTTGAAATAGAACAATGTATTGTAACAATTGACGCAATGGGATGCCAGAAAAAGATTGCAGAGACCATTGTTGAAAAGAAAGCCGACTATATTTTTTCTTTAAAAGGCAATCAAAGCAATTTGCAT
>DYQT01000415.1 GCA_020719165.1 Draconibacterium orientale
CGGCTGGCGTTGTTCAAGCAGGAAGCGGAGAGGTGTAGTTTACCAACCCTTTACTTTTATTCAAAAGAAACATCCGTTCAATTTGACCCTTTTAACCGGACATCTGTGCTGATAGATACCTCCCTGAAATACAGGTATCCGAAAATCCCTCTGCCGGCAGGGACAAATTTGTCGAACTGGATAACCAAAGAGGTAAGAGTTGCCCGGGGAAATTATGTTGACATGGATCTTTCCGTACTCAGCTACAAAGTTAGTTCTTACAGCGGAGTGTATTCCGGACGGTTGTTAAACGAATTCAACGAAGATGCCATAACAGCTTACCTGGCCGGTGATACGGTTGCGATACTGTCGTACGTTTACAGGTTGCATACAAGGTAGAATGGTTTGCGAGAAAGAGAGTCCCTGATGTGGTGACCTACATGTAGAACAGCAGGAACAGTGCGGGTAAAATGATCCCGATGGCGGTAAGCCAGGCGCCGCGTCCGAGGATGCCATTTTTACCTCTGAGTACAAAAAGGCCGGTGATGGCAAGCAAGATCAGTCCGGCAGCATATAAGTCAGAAAACCACGTGTATAGCTTTTTCAGGCTGTTGTAGTGCAACAGGTTCATCTCCTTGATCACATAGCGTGTTGTTTTTCGCTCCATCTCTGCTTCTCCGGTGTTCAGATCAACATAAACAAATCCCTTGGTGAGAAAAATCTGCACATAGCCGTCGCCGGTGATATAACTTTTATAATGATCTCTTTCATGCACCTGATCAAGTACCGAAAATACATATGTTTGATCAACCCTGCCGTCTTTTGGAAGAGGCACCTTGAGTTCCGTGTAGGACTTTCCATAATCGGGATGTTGAAAATCGCCCGACCTGAAATGGTTGAGCACAATACCGGATATGGCGTAGATTAAGGTCATGCCAACGCATAAATAGCCGATGTCGCGGTGAAGCACGTTGTTCCACCGCCGGAGGGTTTTTGCCTGCATGACTATTTCAGTTCGATAAAATGATCGGCCTCGATTGAAAAGTTGGACAAGTGATCTTTGCCGCTGTTTTTCAGATCTGCACGCAAGGCATTGATTTGGTCGAGTTTATCCTGGACAGAATGATCTTCATGCCCTTTGGCGCCACTGTGAACACCCACAGCATGATTCTCTTCAGGTTTTTTGACTTCTGCTTCCCATTCGTTGAGATATTTGGCATCGATGCGTTCCTCCTTCAGGGTGCCGAAAACACGAACGCGGCTGCCAACAAGGGCCTCGTCAAACTTGGCAATTTTTGGGCCGGTGGTTACCTCTACCCTGATGCTGTCGGCTCCATCAACCAAAAACATCCTTTTCCCACCATGTTTACACAAGTGGAGGACTGTTCCTTCAATGATTACGGGTTTTTCAATACAACTGTCGGCTTGTTGTTCAAAGGTAAGCACAGTGACCAGAGTTGTGTCGTTTTTTGTTGCATCAGCATTGTCTTTTGCCTCCTGATTACAGGCAGCAATGGCAAACAACATGACGATCAATAGGGGAAAAAGTTTTTTGCGCATAAGGATGGGTTTGATTTGTTTGGCAAAGGTCGCTATTTTTCTGTTATTTTCAAACAGCAATTCAGCATAAAAAAAACATTGTTGATAATTAAATAGTTACAAAGTGT
>DYQT01000416.1 GCA_020719165.1 Draconibacterium orientale
ATTTTAGTTGAAAAATGGCTCCAAATTTGGTATCGTTGATTTTGCTAACATACTCAACTTATTCCAAATAAGGAGCCGCTATGAAACATCCTAAATCTTTCTCGTTGTCTTTGCAAAAACATTTTTCGGCCAAGCCTCGTGCGTTTGATTATGATTTTCGTATGGCCTTTAAGCATTTAAAAATAGGCTCTCTTTTGCGTAGCTGCGGTATATTTAAGGAGAAGGGGGTCGATACCATGGCCCTGTTATTCTGGATCGTCCTGGTTCCATTTCTTAAAAAGCCCATGACATCCCTCTGGTTGTCCAAACATGTCACCAGAGAACTTGATGCCAAGAAAGATACGTACTATCGGTTTTTGAACAATGAACGATTCAACTGGCGAAAATTGGTATACAAACTTGCCACAAAAGTGATTGCGTTGGCGGATCAGACACCGCTTCGGCAAAAAGTGATCATTGCAGATGACACCATCAGCAATAAATCCGGCAAAAAAATGGAGCTGGTCAGCTATCATTTTGATCACAAGGAGCACCGCAACACTTTGGGCTACCAGTGTTTACAGATCGGCTATCATAACGGGATCCAGTTCTTCCCCCTGGATGTGTCTTTTTATACATCCCAAAAACGCCCCAACACCAATCTGCGCAAGATTGATAAACGGACCTGCGGATGGAACAGGCGCCAGGAAGCTTTAAAGAAGAAAACCAACATGTTGACCCAGATGCTGCAAAATGCATACAATTCGGGAATCGATGCAGCCTGTGTACTGTTTGATTCATGGTTTTCATACGATTCAATCATCAAAAAGGTGGTCTCCACAGGATACAATGTCGTTTGCCGATTGAAAAACGGCAACGTCAAATACCAGTATCAGGGAAAAGATTACACCCTGAAGGAACTCTGGAAACAGTTTGCAAAAAAACAGCAGCAGTGGATAGCCGGTTATCCGATCAAAGGCTGCTGTCTGATTGTCAGCCTGCCTGAAACCGGACTGGTGAAACTGCTGATCACATCAGACGGCCATAAAAAATGGCATGGGTTTCTTGCTACAGACCTGAGTCTGGATGCTGCCCAGATTGTGGGCTACTACTCCAGGCGCTGGGCCATAGAGGTTTTCTTTAAAGATGCCAAACAAATGCTTTATCTGGGCAAAGAACAGAGCAAAACATTTGATGCTGCAGTTGCCGGCTATAGCGTGATGATGATCCGCTACCTTCTCTTGATCTACCTCATGAACAACAGTCGAATAATCGGCCCTCTGGGTCCACTGTTCCGGGATGTGTCGGATACCGAACTGATGCTGCAGGTTGCCAACCAGCTCTGGGAGCAGATCAAACACACAATGTTCAAGTCAATAGACCTTTTTTTGAATAGAATCGAGTACAAGTACGTTATCAAACTCATTGATATTATTGAGGACGCCTTGTTCAGTTTCAAAGAACCAATAACTGCGAAAGTTTAGTAATTATATGGGTGCTTTTTTTCTTTTTGAGTCTGAGCTTTCCTTAAACATCAATAAGGTCAGAGAAGTCTTTGTCAATAAGGGCTTTTCTGAACCATTTGTATTTCATCTTGGCGAAATTACCCTTTGGATGTATCAAAAACAGTTAATAGCTGAAGAAAACTGGTATATTTCGCCTTCTG
>DYQT01000158.1 GCA_020719165.1 Draconibacterium orientale
GCCGATGGTGGCAAGGAGAGTAATCGCGAAAACTAACTGTTTTACCATGGCAGAATTATTTCCCCTTTAGCTCTTTGACCGCCTCCACGAGTTTTGGCAGCACCTTTGCAGCATCGCCAACAATGCCATATTGGGCGGCTGAGAAAATAGGTGCATCTTTATCCGTGTTTATGGCTACGATGAATTTTGAGGAACTAACGCCTGCCAGGTGCTGGGTAGCGCCCGATATTCCGATGGCAAAATATAGATTTGGTGCGATAATTTTTCCTGTTTGACCGGTATGTTCATCGTGAGGTCTCCAGCCTTCGTCTGAAACCGGGCGCGAACAAGCTGTGGCAGCGCCAAGAAGTGAGGCCAGTTCAACAATGGGGCCCCAGTTTTCCGACGACTTCATCCCTCTACCGCCCGAAACAACCACATCAGCATCGGTCAGTAAAATTTTGCCGCTTTGCTTTTGCACTTCATTCACAGTGGTTTTTACGGCAGCAGGGTTCCATTCGGCTACGGCCTGATTAACAACCGCTTGATTATCGGTTTCAATCAACTCGAATGAATTCTGGGCAAGGGTAATAATTTTAATGTCAGTTTTAAGAATGACATGGCTGAATGCGTTGCCCGAATATACCTTTTTAAATACCGTAAAGGGGGTGATGCTAAGTGGTAATTTGCTTACCCCGGCGCCAAGGCCTGCCTTCAGTTTAACAGATAGCCTCGGTGCTATTGCTTTTCCGGTATTGTTGTTGGAAAGAACAACCACTTTGGCATCTTCCTGCCTGACAAATTTTTCAATAACAGAGGTGTATGCCTGACTGTCAAAGACATTGATGTTGTCGTTAACGGCACTCACAACCTTCGCGGCGCCATAGTTGCCAAGCTTCTGCAATTCATCCGATTCAACATGACCTATTGAAAGAGCTATCGCCTGGGTGTTGAGCATTTCAGCCAGTTTGGCGCCATAGGAAACAAGTTCAAAACTCAGTTTCTTGAATTTACCATCCCAATTCTCTACAAAAATTAAAACTGACATATTCCGGTTTTTGTTTTAACTGAACAGATTAAATAATTTTAGCCTCATTTTGCAACAATTCAACAAGTTGCCCTGGATTTTCGGGGTCAACGAATTTACATGCTGCGCGAGGTTTGGGCATTTCATAACCGATTACCTCTGTGAAGGATTCCAGTGCGACAGGTTCAACAATTTTCAATGGCTTGGTCCTGGCCATCATGATTCCACGCATGGCGGCAATCCGGGGTTCTTTGGCAATTCCCTTCTGAACAATCACCACCACTGGAGCGGGGACAGTCACAATCTCTTTTCCACCGTCTATTTCACGGGTGATTACGGGGAGACCATTTTCAATTTTCACATTGGAAACAGACGATACCGAAGGGTAATCGAGGAGTTCGGCAAGCATCCCTCCTACTGTGGAACCATTGAAATCGCTCGATTCTATGCCACAAAAAATCAGGTCGTATGTTTCCGGCTTCAGAACCTCAGCCAGCTGAGCGGCTACAAAATAGGCATCGGAAGGCTCGGCATTTACCCTGATCGCGTCATCTGCTCCGATGGCGAGTGCTTTGCGAATGGTAGGCTCAGAACCAACCAATCCAACATGCGCTACTGTAACCTTTTGAACACCATTGGTGTTATCGTCTTTTAATTCAAGTGCCCGTGTAAGTGATAATTCATCCCATGGGTTGATAATCCATTGAATCCCGGTCGTGTCCAGCTTTTTAAAATCGTCGATGAATTTGACTTTTGTGGTTGTATCGGGAACGTTGCTAATACAAACTAATATTTTCATTGAATGACAGGGTTTAATAAAAAATGAAATTCGGGGTGCAAAGATAAAAAAAAGAGGATAAAGAATGGCTATAAATTATCCTCTGCCTCCAGACATTTATTGTATTGAGTCATCGCTTTAAGACTCATGGCCATACTGGAGAAGCCGCCATCGTGGTAAATGTTCTGCATGGTAACTTTCCGCGACAGATCAGAAAAAAGAACAATTGAGAAATCGGCACACTCATCGGCAGTCGCATTGCCAAGGGGCGACATGCGTTCTGTAAAATCGAGCAGGCCGTCAATGCCCTTGATACCACTTCCGGCCGTTGTACGGGTGGGTGATTGGGATACCGTGTTGATGCGAATGTGCTTTTCCCGTCCATAGATGTAGCCAAAGCTTCTTGAGATGGATTCGAGCACAGCTTTGGCATCAGCCATGTCATTGTACCCAACCAGGGTTCTTTGTGCCGCAATATAGGAAAGCGCTAAAACGGAGCCCCATTCATTGATTGCATCAAGTTTTTTGGCTACCTGGAGCATTTTATGAAAAGAGAGCGCCGATATATCAATTGTTTTTTGAAAATAGTCATAATCAAGGTCGTCGTAGTCACGTTGTTTCCTAACGTTCAACGACATGCCAATGGAGTGAAGCACGAAGTCGACCTTTCCGCCCAAAACCTCCATCGATCTGGTAAATACATGCTGGAGGTCTTTTACACTGGTTGCATCCGCAGGAATGATCTCTGCATTGCAAGCTGCCGCCAGCTCATTGATCTCCCCAAACCGCAGCGCTACCGGGGTGTTCGACAGCGTGAATACAGCGCCTTCCTCGTGGGCACGGGTTGCAATTTTCCAGGCAATAGACTTGTTGTCAAGTGCACCAAAAATGATCCCTTTTTTTCCTTGAAGTAAATTATATGGCATCTTTAAACGATTAAACCGTGAATGCAGAAATATTTCTTTCCAGCCTGCAAAGATAGAAAAAGTCCAAATAAGGATCGCTACCAGGGGAATTGCCCTTGATTTTTTCAGATACAGGTTATCGTGCAATAACAAGTTTCCCGGTTGCCTGACCAGAATTGCTGTTTATCTGCCAGGTGTAGCATCCGGCTGGTAACAGGCTAACATCTATACCAATGGTTTGTAAACCAGAAGTATAGCTGCCATTTATCACCTCCATTACTTTCACACCGAAAACATTGTAGAGTGTGCCTGTGAGTATTTCCGGATGAACAAGGTCAAACCGAAAGGTAACCAGATCACGGGCAGGATTTGGATAAACAAGCAGATTGCTGTTATCTTCCGAAAATTCAACCCCTGCCGCTCCTTTTACAATGTTCAGGTCGAGGAGATATGTTCCGGTTGCACCGATATAATAGGGAGAAACATTAAAAATCAGGGTTCCGCCATTGGGCAGGATGATATCAGCCGGCATCACATCATCGTAGGTGTCGGACCAATTGGCTCCGTTTTTATAGGCAAACATCACATCACCGGTATACGATTGCCCATTGCTGCTGTTATAGCTGTCGTGAACCCTTGCATTCACCGTGTAGCCGTAGCCGGCCGGAAAATCGAATCGGTAAAAATCTTCATCCGATCCGATGTGGATGTTTGAACCGTTTGTGTTGCTGTTTGCCGTATTTCCAACAAAGTTAATCGGCATCAGGTCTGCTGCGCCTTCCGAATTATTTGGTTCAAAACTGTCGGCTGTCAGAGGCTGGCCGGTAATCAGAATCTCAATCGGGTTGGTGTATAATCCAGCCGAAACGATTGCCCACTCACCCCCCGCCGGTCGGTCCCAGGCTACCAGATAATAGGTTCCGGGGGCAACATTTAATCCATTGGTTGAGAAGGTGATGTTATCGAAAAAGTAACCTGCCTGCAATGAAAGATTCGTACGTTCCTCTATGGCTTGAATCCATTTCCCATCCGAGGAATGGAGATCGATGGAAAGGTCGCCTGAAAAGTCGGCAGACCCAAAATTCCCGATGTCGGTGGTTGCGGTGAAAGCCTGGTTTACATAAACGGGGGTGTGATTGACCACAATATTGTCGTAAAGCCTTATATCATTGGCAGTTCCCTGAACGGTGACATTTACGGGATTCGTATAAGAGCCTGCTGCCACGATGGTCCAGTTGCCTCCGGTGGGCCGTGAATAAATGCCCACGGTGTAATTTCCGGGAGTTGCTCCTTCAATACCAGAGGTGGTAAAAGTTAGTCCTCCTGTGTAATGGTAGCCTGCAGGCAGACTTTCACCTGTGTAAGTTTGGACAAAATCAATAAAGGTACCCTGGCTGTTGAACAGGGCTGCGGTATAATCACCCTGGAAAGTGGATGAACCTGAATTTAGGATGTCGGCATTCACACTGAAGCCCTGCCCAAAGGTGACCGGGTTTGGCGTAACAGTGCAAACCGAATAGAGCTGCAAGGTTGTATTCGCTGACTGACCCGGCTGGATGCCGAACAAAGCCTGCTGATTGTTGTTAAATGAATTGCTTCCCGGATTTAAGGCATTCAGGGTAAAGAATCCATCGCCGGCACCACCCCAGCCCCAGTTCATGTGGAAATAGTCGGCATTATAACCATCACATACCCAGGTATGTCCTCCACCCGGGCCAAAACCTGCATATTGAATCGGACGACCTGCATCGAGGTCGGTAACCAGCATTTGTTTCCAGGCAGCATCGGTATGCGAGGCCCTCACCGAGCCA
The DNA here is from genome assembly GCA_020719165.1 of Draconibacterium orientale. Lineage (GTDB taxonomy): Bacteria > Bacteroidota > Bacteroidia > Bacteroidales > FEN-979 > CAIVAT01. The sequence goes on from DYQT01000158.1 coordinate 4,501, forward strand.
TGCATGGAGGCAGCATAGCCAAAATAGGCTTTATAGGCAGATTCGGAACAAACCGGGTGATAACCCTGATCGTCGTTTGTGATCACCCAGCCGTAACTGCCGCCGGGTCCGTAATTCATTTCAACGGCAACACCGCAATGCGCCATGATTTGGGCTACCGGATTATTTGAACTGTACAAATGATTTGGCATAGCCGACCAATTATAGGTTGTATTGGAAAAATCGGCCGACAAAGTGCCGTAGGTGGAATTGTAGGAATGAAAACCGGTTCCGGTGGTGGGGTAATTCCAATATTTCATGATTTGTGCCATGGCGGTAGCCGGACAACCTGTAACGCAATGCCCTCCGGGGCCGGCGGGATCTGCAGGGCACATCTCATTTTCATAGGGGCTCTGATTCCAGGTGGTGCTCATCAGCGGACCAACCGCTTTAACATCCATTACCTTATCCTGCTGATATCCATATTCAAGATTTTCCCAGGAGGCTTTGATCTCATCATCTGCCTGTAAATCGTTGGATACGACATAAAGAATCTCCTGCTTATATTTTTCAAGCAATTTTTGCAAAGCCTGCGGGACGTTTCCTGCCGGATAATTCCCCCTGTTTGAGTATCCCAGCACAGGCATGACCTCATTATCAGCTGCGATGATCACAAATCCTTCATTTTGATTGACATTAAAAACATAATAAACCGGAATCTCCGGTACTCCGGCACTCTTGATAAAAGATGATGAAGTGGTTTTTACAGAAAAGGCAAGTGTGAGATTTACACTTGACGATCCCTGGTTTTTAAGGGATTGCATATAGAAGTTCTTTGCAATCTTCCCGGCCAGTAATTCATCAACAGGGTCGGCATGTAAAAAGTTGACAATCGCGACCGAAACTAAGAGAAGCAGTAAAAGTTTTTTCATTTTTCGTCCCTCTGATTAATGTTAACTTGTTTATATTGAATGAGAAGCAGGTAAAACAGATCATTACCTGCCATGTACATTACCTTTGAAAAAGCCCCACAATTTACAAATAAACACAGAAAAAATCAAGAGGCCGATGAATTTCTTTGTAATCGTATTTATACAAAATCAGTTGGTTATTCAGTAGGCACTAAGAACATTGAAGAAACACTAAGTCATTGGTAGTTTCCCAAAATGCTTCCGTTACCAATGGGGCCAGAGATTCCGCAATGAAAGTTGAGCCAACTCTGAAACTGTATATTTTTGGACTAAAGTCCAGTAACCACCTGTTTATCAATTGCCACGGCCTTAAGGCCGTGGCAATGCAAGTTGCTGACAAACATGGCTTTAGCCAAATATTAATCATTATTACCACTGCTTTCAATTCATCTATAAGACACACCTGGTATACTGATTCCAATGAACCAGGGCCATGGAATTTATGAACCTCGATCGCACAACCGACTACTTTATATGCAATCTCATTGATCTGTTTTTGAGTAGTATTCTTTACTTTTTCTCAGTGATCCTGAGTGAACTCAGTGCCTCAGTGGTTTTCCTTTTTTCAAAAAAAGAATGAAAAATAACCCAATGGACACCCATTCTGCAAATCCATCTCAGTAAAATCAAGCATTACAGAGCACAATTTTAAAAGTGCGGTAAAAATCACAATTTTGAATTTTATTTCATTCAAATTCAATTGCTTGAGAGATGTTAACACACTAAAAATATGAAGCGTCAGTAGTCAGGAAGAATATTGAACCTCCTACAATCACAGATTAATAGGAAGCTAACAAGTGGATTTTACAAGTCATAATTGGAAGCATGGTTTCCTGTTTTTAATTATATTTGGCCAATAATCATAATATCTCTGATATGAAACGCCAATTTCTTTTCCCGTTATTGTTTCTCATTCCATGTTTTCTTTATGCGCAAAACGATTTGCCGGTATTTGCCGGTAATGTCAAGTCGGTAAAGCCGACAGCACATGGTGTAGCTTTGAAAACCGAAAATGCGTTTGTTGAAATACAGGCCTATTTGCCCACGATCATCCGTATCAGGGCCACCCGGATGGAGCCGAAGGAGGATTTTTCCTTTGCTGTAATCCAATCTCCGCATGGGATGTTGAAACAAACGGCTGATCATCGCGATTCGCTATTGTTATCAACAGATTCGCTGCAGATTACGGTATATAAAACCCCCTTTCGGATATCGGTCAGAACCCCAAAGGGTGAGTTGATCACTGAAGACCGGGCAGGTTTGACTATTTCATGGCTTGGCACCGAGGTAACCAGTTACCGGCAGTTGTTTGCTGATGAAAAATTTCTCGGATTGGGTGAAAAAACGGGTAACCTCGATAAGCGAGGCAACACTTACGAAAACTGGAATTCTGATGTACCGGCTTATGCCATCAACCATGACCCGCTGTATCAGAGTATTCCTTTCTTTATCGGCGTTCATGGCAAAGTGGTTTACGGCATTTTTCTTGACAACACCTTTCGCACCCGATTCAACTTCGGGGCATCAACGGATGAGCAGTTCAGTAGTTTTTCAGCCGCAGATGGCGAGATGAACTATTACCTATTCGGTGCAGGAAGTGTTTCCTCCATTATCAGGGATTACACCTGGCTTACGGGCCGTATGCCGATGCCACCTTACTGGAGTTTGGGATACCAGCAGAGCCGATGGAGTTACTTCCCCGAGTCGCAGGTGATGGGTATTGCACAGCAGCTCCGCGACAAGCAGATTCCGTGTGATGTGATCCACCTCGACATCGACTACATGGACGCCTATAAAATATTTACATGGAATAAAGACCGGTTTCCACAACCCAAAGCCATGATAGGCAAACTCAACAGCATGGGATTTCACCTGGTGACCATTGTCGATCCGGGAATCAAGGTGGAGAGAGGTTATTTTGCATATGACGAAGGAGTTGCCAATGATTATTTTGCAAAATATCCCGACGGAAGCAATTACATCGGCAGCGTGTGGCCAGGCAGATGCCATTTTCCCGATTTCACCAAAGAGCAGGTACGGAAATGGTGGGGCGCTTCATTCAACAGGCTGGCCGACGAAGGGGTTGAAGGTTTCTGGAATGACATGAACGAACCCAGCGCATGGGGACAAAGCATTCCGAACATTGTGCAGTTCGATTTTGAGGGTCGCAAGGGATCAATCCTGCGCGCTCATAACATATACGGATTGGAGATGTCGCGGGCCACCTTCGAAGGAACCAAGGCTCTCCTCAAGGGCAAACGACCATTCGTGCTAACCCGTGCCGGCTATGCAGGCATCCAGCGTTATTCAGCAGTGTGGACGGGCGACAATGATGCAACCGATGACCACATGCTTTTGTCGGCACGCATTGTGACCGGTCTGGGGCTCTCGGGGGTGTCGTTCACCGGACCAGATGTTGGCGGGTTTATGGGCAATCCAACCGAGCAATTGTACACGCGCTGGATGTCGCTTGGGGTTTACACGCCATTTTTCAGAAATCATTCGGCCTGGGAAACCAAAAGCAAGGAACCCTGGGCCTTCGGAC
>DYQT01000024.1 GCA_020719165.1 Draconibacterium orientale
ATTCCAGATGCTTGGTGTAATTGTCGGGGGTTTTGCTTCCGGAGCACTGGCCGGCAGGCTGAAGTTCAAAGTGGAACACAGTCCGAAAATTACTTCCCGTCGAAGGCTGATCTTTGCATTGCTCGGCGGAATCTTCTTTGGAGTAGGATCTCAGCTTGGACGAGGTTGCACGAGCGGCTCAGCGCTCAGCGGCATGGCGGTTCTTTCGTTTGGCGGGATCATCACCATGATGGGAATTTTCGGCGGAGCCTATGCCCTGGCCTATTTTTTCAGAAAAAACTGGATATAAAATTCTCTCTCCGATACCTGCTCTGACTAGAGCATGAATATCGGCGGAAAGTAATGCCATATCATAAATCGTAAATCGTAAACCGTAAATCATAAATCAACATGGGACCACTGGCAGTCAACGATATCATCTCTTCCAACACAAATTTTTTCCTGGCATTTGCCATCGGAATCGGGTTTGGGTTTGTGCTTGAACAATGTGGATTTTCCTCCAGCAGGAAACTGGCCGGACTATTTTATGGATACGACATGGTCGTACTTAAAGTTTTTTTCACGGGAGGGGTTACCGCCATGCTCGGATTGTTGTTTTTCAGCCTTTTTGGCTGGGTCGATCTCAACATGGTGTATGTTAATCCAACCTTCATTACCTCGGCCATCGTTGGCGGACTGGTGATGGGTGCCGGATTCATTATGGGTGGTTTTTGCCCGGGAACAAGCTTTTGCGGTGCAGCCATCGGGAAACTCGATGCCATGATATTTATTGTGGGCTTATTCATCGGGGTGTATCTCTTTGCGTTCGGTTACCCGATATTTGAAACACTTTACAAATCAGGAGACATGGGCTCCCCGAAGATCTCGTCGATGCTGGGTTTGAGTGATGGGGTTTTTGCATTAATCCTGGTGGTTGTCGCTTTGGGAATGTTTTACTTTTCGGAATGGGTGGAGAAAAAATTTCCGAGAGAAGAATACTAACCCCGCCCTTTCCCCAACAGGGAGGGAAGAAGTAATTGGTTAAACAGAACTTTAAAATAATAACTATGAAACCTTTGCATTATCTCACGATGGTCCTGTTAATTCTGGCTTTAATCATCGCCCTGGTACCTCAGAACACTACCCGACCATATAAACTGACTGCCGAAGAGCTGCTCGCGGAGATTCGTACCGGCACTCAATTTATCAGCCCGGATGAGGTAGCCGATAAAATTATTCAAAAAGACCCCTCCATCCAGTTGATCGACGTGCGGAATCCACGCGAATTTGACATGTTCAGCCTACCCGGAGCTATCAACATTCCATTGCAGGATATTCTCTCAGAAAACAATGCTGATGCCCTGAACCAGGGAACCAAAATGAATATTCTTTACTCAAATGGCTCTACCGAAGCCAACGAAGCATGGCTGTTGACAAGGCAACTAGGGTACCAGAATAATTATGTTTTGCAAGGTGGACTGAATTACTGGATGGAAACTATTCTGAATCCATCAAAACCTGAAAATGTTATTTCGAACGATGAAATAGCGCGGTATGATTTCAGAAAGGCTGCATCAATGGCACTGGGCGGTGGAACAGTGTCGTCTCTCGCCCCGGCTGCCGCACCTGCATCCGGAACTCCAAAGCCTGGCGTGGTTCCGGTTAAGAAAAAGAAGAAAGCATCGGGAGGATGCTGATTCCGTGGCTTTTCAGCCAGGCAAGTCCCTCTTTTCATTTACGTTTTTGAATAGGAAGGTGATCTCTTCAGACGGCATTCCCGTAATTTCCAGGAGCCGGTGAGGTGCCTGCCCCAATAAATCGAGCAAACTGAATTTCCCGGCAGTTAAATTACTTTCTATCAAAGGTATCAAGGCTTTGTGATAAAATCCGCACAAAGGTTCCACAAATCCGTCATGCGCCGGAAGAACCATCATTACATGTTCGTCCAATTCAAGTATCAACCCGTCAATTAATTCCTTTGTAATATTCGGCATGTCGCAGGTAAGGATGAGATTCCAGTCAGTCATACTCGCTGCCAATCCTGAATGAACCCCGGCCAACGGGGCCTTAACAGCAGAGATGTCTTTTACAACAGGGAAATGCAGGTAATCAAAGTCCCGATTGTTTGCGCTGATGATGATATCCGGGGTAAACTGAAGCCCCAAATCAATGGAATATTGTATCAGTTGCTTTCCGAAATACGGAATCAAAGCCTTGTTGGAACCCATGCGCGAACTTTGTCCCCCGGCGAGAATGATGGTAGTGAATTTCATCTGGCTGAGCTCAGGAAGTCGGGACACGGCAAAGGTGACACGGGACTATTTGTATTTCAGCATGTTCAACTTGTTGAGGAGGAAGTCTTTCGATTTCACACCAACCACCCTGTCAACCTCTTTCCCATTCTTAAAAATCAATATCGTCGGGATGTTTCTGACGGAATGCTTTTGTGCAATGGATTGGTACTCCTCGATATTCACTTTGCAAATTGACACACTGTCGTCTACCTCTTCGGCCAGTTCGTTGAGTACAGGCACCATCATCTTACATGGCATACACCAAGAGGCCCAAAAATCGATCAGGGAGACCCCCTTGCCGATCTGATGGCTGAAGTTTTTGTCGTTCAGAATTTTTATTTTTGGACTGTCGGGGCCCGTAGGAGTGTTTTTCATCCGTCGGAAGGTAAAAAACATGTATCCTCCCATCAGGGTCAATACCCCCAGAATGATCAGGGTTGTCGTCATGATTTTATCAAAATCTCGTAAGTTACTTCCATGGCTTTTTTATATACAAAGGATACCCCGCAATAGCGATCCTGCGACAGTTCCACCGCCTTTTTCAACTGGTCCATTTGCAAATTCTGTCCCGTAAACTCATAAATGACAACCATCTTTTCATAATGTTTCGGATGCTCTTCGGTAACATCTGCCTCGATACGAATGTTCAATCCTGTGAAGGCGACCCGCATCTTTTTCAGAATAGAAACCACATCCATTCCGGTACACCCGGCCAGTGCGGCCAGCATCAGCTCCTTCGGACGGGCACCCTTATCCTCTCCGCCAACAGCTTCAAGGGCATCCATAATCACATGATGACCACTTACATTGGCGTCAAATAACATATTCCCTTTCCAGGAAGTATCTACGGTATGTTTCATGATATTTTGTTTTTAATTAGTGACTTGTAAAATTATGGTTAAAAACCGGTATAGCGAATGAAAAATTTACTGTGTTTTTTTTGCTGTCAACAGAAAAATCGGGTACTCCCGCGCTTTACCAGCTTCTGATTCTTTGCTGATGACAAAGCAAAGATTGTGGGAGATGTTCCCAAATCCGCACTCCTTCAACTGAATCGTCAGTGCATCGGGATCGAATCCATAGTGAACCTCTGTCCCCGCTTCGTGGAAGAGGCCATCCTCAGTGTAGAGATCGGCAATGGCAAGGTACCCGCCGGGCAACAACATGTTATAAAACTTTTCAAGAATGGCGTTCACATCCTTGATATGATGTAAAACCATTTGTGTAAAAATAACATCGACTTGCTCACCTGGGTAGTCACTCTTTTCCAGATCGAAAAACAACGTTTTAATTTTTTCCAGGTTGTCTGATGCAAGTTTTGCCTCCGCCATATGCAACATCTCCATGGAGGTATCCATCAAGGTAATTCCGGTAAATGACTCCCTGAGAAAGAAACTCAGCAAACCGGTTCCCGCCCCGAATTCCAGGGCTTTCATGTTTGCATTAACCGGAATAAGTTGCATTAAATTCTCTGCTACTGCCTTTGTACGGGCAAGGTGCATGGGATTTTGGTCCCATTGCTTTGCTTTGTTATCAAATTCGCTCATGTGGTCTTTTCTCTAAAACGAAATAAACGGAACAATGTTATAAGATCATGAAAGCTAATTTTCTTTCACCAGCTTGCGCATCAAAAATTCATGTGCCGTTTGGAACTTAACCAGGTACATTCCTTTTGGATATCCCGTCAGATCAAATTGCTCCGCCTGTTTTGAAGATGGGTTAAACGACTGACTTACAATGGTTTTTCCAGTAATGTCAGAAATAGTCACTACTCCCTGCCGGTTGTCAAATCCGCTCACTTTGAGCTGAAAAAGACCGTTGGTTGGATTCGGATACATAACCATGTTTATCGTTGTCCCCTTGTTTTTGCTCATTCCGATAGCCCAGTCAAAATTGACAATGCGCATGTCTGCCGCGTTTGTGGCACAAGGGGGTTGGACTGCAGCAGTAAGCGTCAGGGTAACATTACCGGCAGTTTTATCAGCCAACGAGGGAAAATAGTATCCTGAAAGTGCACTGGCAGCATCAAAACTACCGGTACCTGATGTAGTCCAGAGTATCGTTGAATAATTGGCCGCTAATCCGTTCAGGGGAACCTGTGCGACAATCCATTCGCAGGTGGTATCGTTTCCTGCCTCAGCAGTGGCTGGTTGACTCACCTCCACATTGGTTGGTGCATCTGCCGAAAGGCTTCCGTCCGAAACATGTGCAATGTATTGTGTGGCTACTGAGGGTGTGACAATCGGATTTGGGATTGCAGAAGTGAATCCTGCCGGAATAGAGCTCCATGAATAGGTATAACTACCACTGCCACCCGATGGAACAACGCTGAGTTGCGACATCTGACCTGCACAAATTAATGCAGGAGTGGCTGATGCAATGGCTGAAAGTGGAACAGCAACATCTTCATCCACAGCCAAAGTCGATAACTTGGTGGTTGTTTTTCCAACGGTAAACGCTCCATAAAAAGTTACGGCCCCAGTGCCGGCCGCAGGCGCTGTCCAGGTGAAATTATAAATTACTGTAGCGGAGGAACTTCCTGAAGAATTTTGGGTTACATATTTTGTTCCTCCGATAAGGTGGTTATTCGTTCCTGCCGCCAGAATTCCCAGTTGGGCACCCGAGGCATTCTGCGGGGAAACTTCAAATCCTTTTTTCCCGGTGCCACTTACGGTTGCTGTAATAGTGTAAACCGTGCCAGCCACATATCCTGAGGCAGGTATGGTGGAAGTAAGCCAGCCGTTAACTGTTGACGCGGAACCTCCATGGCAACTCGTACAATGTACACCATCTCCCGGAGAACCGGTATATCCGGCCGGAGAGCCACCGGGATAGGCGATTGCAACAATACTGGATGCCATGACGAAGGATATGACAAAAACAATTCGGGTAAAGAAACGGAAGGCTTGTTTTTTCATGGATTAATTAATAAGATGAGTGATTAACAATAAATTTCAAAAATAATGACATAAAAGTACCAAATAGTTGTCTTATACGGGATCACTATTTGCTTCAAAGGGATACATGTTTTTTCCATATATATATATATGATTCAGCATATCTATAGCACCGGCCATGATCATGCTTAGAATGTTTCTAAATTTAATCTTTTTATCTTTGCTACCGTCCATGGATATAATAATCGATGGCAGGGCCCGATGGAGCAGAAGTTTGAGCCCTCACCACACGGATCATTCACCAATCCAGCCATTATGAAGAATTTCATTTTGTTTACAGCCTTTTTTCTCGGATTGATACTCTCTGCCAGGGCCCAATCGCCCGGAACCGCTCATTCCCCTGATCTCCATGCGTCAAAACTCTACCGTGATTCCCGCCCATGGACCCGCTGGTGGTGGTTTGCTTCGATGATTAAAGAGGCCGACATCAGGGAAAACCTGGTTTGGCTGAAAGCCAACGGATTCGGAGGGGTCGAAATAGCATGGGTTTACCCTCTGAACCGGATGAAAAAAGACACCCTCCACTATACACCCCGACAATCGTGGCTCAGTTCTGAGTGGACAGGCATGGTTGCCTATGCCAAGCATTGCGCCGACAGTCTGAATCTCGGTTGTGACTTTACATTTGGTTCACTCTGGCCCTTTGGCGATACCCAGGTGCCGTTTAGTGAAGCTGCCATGAATATGACGGATCCAACATGGAGACAGGAGATTACAGCATCATGGGATTATCCCCGTAAAGGGTATGTGCTTGATCACCTTAACCGAAATGCTTTTTACCATTACGCCGAAAGAACAGGCAATGCGCTGAAACCTGCATTGAAAGGATCGTTATCCGGGCTTTTCTGCGACTCATGGGAGGTGGAAACGAAATTTATGACCACCCCCGGGTTTGAAGAAAAGTTTATGCAGTTGAACGGTTATCCCATCGAAAAATATTCTGATAGTCTTTATTCCGGCAACGAACCTTTCCGGAGTGTGAGGTACGATTACATGAAACTCCTTTCAGAGTATGTTATCGAAGAGTTTTACAAACCTTTTACGCTGAACGCCCATGCACTGGGAGCCTATTCAAGAGCTCAATGCGCCGGCGCCCCCTGTGATATCATTTCGTCGTATGCAGCCATGGATGTGCCGGAAAGTGAGGCATTGCTATACGAACCGGAATATTCTAACATTGTTGCCTCGGCTGCAGGGTTATCGGGCAAACCCGTGGTAACATGCGAAACATTTACCTGCCTGTATGGCTGGCCTCGCGACCATCATTCGGAAGAGCAGACTGCCGACCTGAAACTGCTCGCTGATGCCATCTTCGCCAACGGAGTAAACCACATCATCTGGCATGGAAAGCCCCATAATCCTGCAGGACAGGATACTGTGAAATTTTATGCCTCGGTGCACGTGGGGAAAAGCGGAGCGCTTGCCGGTGAACTCCCTGCCTTCAATGCCTACCTGGAAAAGGTGTCGGGCTTTATGAAAAAAGGGCGGACTTTTTCCCAGGTGGCAGTTTATTTGCCATCGGAAGATACGTGGATCGCGGGTGAATTGCCTGTTGAAAAACAATTCATCTGGGCATGGGGCGCCTATGAGCAGCGATATACCTGCCTCCCTGAGGAACTCAGAGACTGGCGCCCGCTATGGATCAACGGGGAATTCCTGCAAAAATCGGAGTATAAAAACGGACGATTGAAAATTGGAGATCTCTCTTTTGCCGCACTCTATATTGACGTGGAGTATATGAGCAAAACAGCATTGCAGCGGGTAACAGAATTGGCCGGGGAGGGCCTCCCTGTTTGCTTGAAACGAATTCCCTCTGAACCGGGATTGGTTAAATCGACGAATGAATACCAACACCTGATCGAAAAACTAAAAAAAGAGACAAATGTCAGGTCTTCATGGAAGGAGTTGCACAAGATACCGCCATTCATCACTGGAACCGGGAAATTCGATTACTGGTGCAGGGAAACCGATGAAGGATATTATGTTTTCTTTGCCAACCCTACCTCACAAAACCTCTCTTTTCCCCTCGAATATGGACAGGCATTGAATGACACCACACTGAACTTTACACCAGAAATTCACATTCACGGGAAAACTATACCGGTAAATCTCCATTTCACCCCCTATCAGTCGATACTCATCCATCTCGACCGCAATGATAAAATATCCTTTATCGATATTCGGTTTACCCCCAAAACCCCGGTGTACAAACCCAGAGTAAAAACAGGCAAAGAAAAATGGGAAGTACAGTGATGGTTTCATTTATTATGTTTCGTATTTTTGTATTTCAATAAACCCGGCCCAAATGGATGATTTGACAACCCTGCAAAACCTTGTTCTTGCTCCCTATATTCTGCAAGCTACTGCGTTGATCGGTGTTAGACGAAAGGTTGGCGGAAATCAGTTCCGTCATTCTTTTGCTACACTGGGAATTCTCCTCGACTACAAGTATTTTCATGACCCGGTGTTGCTTAAAGCCTCTCTGTTGCACGATTTGCTGGAGGACCTTCCTGCTACAAAAGTGGATGATATCCGGCGAATTGACCAGGATGGCAGCAAGGTGGTGGATTTGGTACTTGAGGTTACCCGAAAAAAAGATGAACCGAAAGAGGTGTACCTTCAAAGGGTTCTCACTTCAAGCTCCCGCAACGCGAAGATTCTAAAATGTGCCGACCGTATAAGTAATCTGACAGATCTGCACCTTGATACGCACACCAATAATAAAATATCGGATTATCTTGATCAAACCGAAATCTACATTCTTCCCATGGCAAGAGAGGTGAGCAAAGATCTATTAACTGAACTTACCGACCTTGTTGAAAAGAGAAGAGAATTGTGTAAACTCGGGCTTGCTGCGAAAGTTAAAAACCTTATCTTGCCGGGAAAATCAAAGAGAGAAAAGATCGTTAAATAAAATTGTCGTTTATGAAAAAAATCGTTGTTCTGGGCGCCGGAATCGCCGGACACACTGCTGCCCTGATCCTAAAGCATAAATTGGGACGCAACCACCAGGTAATTGTTGTGAGCCCTCACGACAAATACCAGTGGATTCCATCAAACATTTGGGTAGGAATCGGACAAATGACAGCAAAACAGGTCTCCTTTCCCCTGGAGCCGGTTTATCGTAAAAAAGGGATTGAATTTCACCAGGCAAAGGCGACAGCCATCTATCCCGAGGGAACTGCCGAAAACGGGAGTCCCTTTGTCGCATTTGAATACACATCGGAGTCAAAAACCGGGCAAACCGGTAAAGTTGAATACGACTTCCTTATAAATGCCACCGGCCCAAAACTGAATTTTGCCGCTACCGAAGGGCTGGGCCCAAAGGGGTTCACCAACTCAGTTTGTACCTATCCTCATGCCGAAGATTCATGGAAAAATCTGCAAATCTCACTGGAGAAAATGGCCAAAGGGGAAAAACAAACATTTCTGATCGGCACCGGACATCCAACCGCCACCTGTCAGGGAGTTGCTTTTGAATATGCACTCAATGTTGCCTTCGAAATTTCAAAACGAAAATTAAATGAAAAGGCAGAAATCATCTGGATCACCAATGAGAATGAAGTAGGTGATTTCGGGATGGGTGGCGCATTCATTAAGAAAGGCGGTTATGTTACATCAACGCGGGTTTTTGCTGAATCGATCCTGGCTGAATATGGGATCAGGTGGATCACCAAAGCCGGCGTGATCAAGGTAGAGCAGGGTTTGGCGCATTATGAAACCCTTGATGGGGAGAGGCACGAGCAAAAATTTGATTTCGCCATGCTCATTCCCTCCTTTGCCGGTACCGGATTAAAAGCATTCGATGGCAGTGGAGAAGACATCACAGCAAAAATATTCGCCCCAAGCGGCTTCATGAAAGTTGATGCAGATTACACCAGCCGGCCATACGCCGAATGGAGCTCCGCCGATTGGCCTTCCACCTATCAAAGTCCGGTCTACCCAAACATTTTTGCGGCAGGAATCGCCTTCGCAGTACCACATCCGATATCACAACCCAGAACGAGTAAAAGCGGCCTGGCTATTTTCCCCACAGCTCCCCGAACGGGCATGCCTTCGGGCGTGACCGGCAAGGTTGTTGCCCTCAACATCATCGACCGGATAAAAAACAACCATAACGAGTCGCCACACAAAGCCTCTATGGCCAGAATGGGTGCTGCCTGCATCATCTCATCGGGATATGGCCTCCGCAATGGCATGGCCGCCTCCATGACGGTATTTCCGATTGTACCTGATTATAAACGGTTTCCCGACTGGGGAAGAGATCTTAACTATACCGTTGGAGAGCCCGGACTGGCAGGTCATTGGGTAAAACTACTGCTCCACTATCTGTTTATTTACAAAGCGAAAGCAAATCCGTTCTGGTTCTTAATTCCTGAATAAAACACCATGCAAGAAAAACATATCACCCCCGGTCCGAAAGAGATCTCTTTTCCTCCAACCCCAACAGCAAACACGCGCTTCTGGCGCAAGTTTTTTCCATGGCAGGTTGTCAGATTCTTTGTTTTGAATCTAAAAATCATGCGGATTATCATCGGTGGTCATTCATAGCCTTTACTCCAGGCAATTGACAACCGGCCAAAAGCCCACGGAACAGCCCGTCCGATGATGGTCCCGATGATTATTCCTGCAAGTACATCGCTGGGATAATGCACTCCCAGCGCCATCCTTGAGTAAGCAACAAGAATTGCCCAAACATAGATCGGGATGATGATTTTTTTTCGCGCAAATAACATTGAAATTGCGGCCGCCATGGCAAAGGCCTCCAGCGTATGGCCTGAAGGGAAGGAAGAATCGCCTCCGGATGATAGTTTCTCGATAGATGGATAGGTGATAAACGGACGTTCTCTTTGAATCAGCGCCTTCAATCCCTGGGTCACTCCTAAAACGATAATTAACATCGTTACCAGCTTAAAAAACTGCATTCGAAATGTTTTCGACCTTTTCACCAAAGCAATAATGAGCACCAGGAGAACCATGGCAATACTGACATAGGTAGTCGTATCTGAAATAACCTGAAGAAACGGAACAGAATATGGTAACGGGTGACTGTGGATCCATTGCAACAAAGCGATGTCATAGGTTGAAAATTGCACCACCGGATATTTATAGTTTTTTGATTGAAAAAACGTCCCACCCGTTTTCCTTTACCATCTGCATGGCAGGTTGATTCTGCATGATGGCTCCTCCCCAATAATTGTGATCGTACACATAAGGGTTCTCAAACCACTTTTCAATATTCATGGTTAGCCCGAAAGTGGCTTGTTCTTTATCTGCCAGTTGAAAGGATGAACCAGGCAAACTCACCGTAAAATAATTCTGGACAAACGCATAAATTGAATCAACATTGTAACCGGCACCCTTGTATAATTGTCCTATTCCCAAATGAAAATTGTAAGGCAGATCAACTCCTGCCTCATCCTTCCATTTGCCGTTTATCATCATGTAATGGTAACCTCCGCCAAGTACTTCAGGCCAGCCCATAAATACTTCCGGGGGATTGACATACATAAACGATTTGTTTTTTGATTCGGAGATTCCGAAAACAAAATTGATTGAATCGTAGGTGCCGGCAACTATTTTATCATAAAATTGGATGGTCTTTGTCTCCGGAATGGCCTCATCAACATAAAAAATGTCTTTCCATTCGCCGATGGTCTGATGAGTGCCGTCATTCCGGTAAAAAGTAATATCGGAAATAAAATACATCACATCCGTTATAAGGTAATCGTTGCCGGCGGCATTTCTGTAAATCATTTCATTGAACTTCAATGGCATGCCATTTACCTGGTGATCAACCGAAAATACAATGGTTCCGGCAGGAGGTTCGGGGATGGGCTCGGCTTTCTTTTTGCACGCGACAGCCATGGTCAATACCATCAAGCACCACGGGATTAAAATCAGATATTTGGTTCTCATATTATTTCCAATCTTCATTGCACAAATCGGGTGTTGATGCGCCCAATCCGTTGAAATTTCATTTTCTGCCACGATAGCATTACTTTTTTCTTCGTTTGATGATTGCTTTCACCGCCATGAAAATGATCCCAACCACAACATAGAATGGCCAGATGGCGAATAAAAAAATCAGGATTGATTTTGCGCCCTCCCAACCGGCTATGATTCCCTGGCCAAGCCGGTAGGTAAATTTATTTCTGGCATTATAGGGTAAATTTATCGCGTTCTTTTCAATTCTTACGGTAAATTCGCTGTAAGCAATCTGTTTATCAAGCATTTTCAACTGATTTTCCCTTACCTCAATGTCCGTTTGAATCTGATCCAGCTTCTCTTCAAGATCGAGCAAATCCTTCATATTTGTGGCCCTGGATAACAAATCCCGGTATTTCTGCCCGAGCTTCCTTTTGTTTTGCAGCCTGGTCGAGTCGTCCACGTACCTCATCGACACATCATCCACAGAAAATTTGCTTGAAACAATGTTAATTTTTGCAGAATCCAATAATTTCAAAAACACCTCAAAACGAGATGACTGGACATTTAAGGAAACCTCAATGCGGGAGAAAAACTCGTCTTTAAACATGTTCTCACTGGTAACATAACCATTGCATTCGCCGACGAACTTATAGATGAGCGATTTTGTTGACTCAATGTCGTTGGAGGCGATGGTTATTTCCCCTTTTTTTATCAATCGGGCAGGGTTTTGCTCCTTATGTGTGGCGACAACAGATGGAGGTGGCGGTGGAACGTCAGAACCGGCCATACTCATATTTGTTGCATCCTTTTCCATAAAAAACCGTTCCTTGCTGTGACAGGAGGCCAATGTAAACAGGCAGGCAAATACAATAAGTGTGATACTGGTTTTCATACAGGCTGCGAAATTTAAGTAAAGGTAGAAATATTCTTTGTTAATGTCGTTATTTTTGCTCAATGGTCACGCCTATAATGAGAAAAGTTTTTTTGTCAACGATTGGAGTAACTTTTGGCAGCGCCCATGCAGATGATCCGATTGCAATGTGGTCGAGAAAGGTTGAGATATCGTTCTTGGGTATAATGTCAACCCGTACGTTGGGTATTTCACGGATTTTATTGAGGGCGGAGGTTCTGAAGAACTTCTGTTCGGCGCTGGTTTGAGTTTTTGCGTACATGAATAGCAACTCCCTGAATTCATTGATGATTTTTCTGCGAAGCTGATTTATGGCACTGGTATCCTGTTTTTCCGCGCGATCCGGATTAACACGCGGGCGGTTAGACCTGTTGTTGTTTTTCTGGTTCGGTTTATTCGTGGAAGTTGCAGGTTTGGGCGTTAATTTTACGGGTGGTTTTATGGTTTTGCAAACCCTCACTGTGTCTGCCTCAGGAGTTATAACCAGGGAGGAGGTGTCGGAGTCAGTATTACCTGAAAATGGTGGTTCAAAAATGATGATGTGCTTGAGCGTACGATCTTTCACCGAACAGCCACTCCCGTTCAAGGCGACTGAGTCGGCACTTTTCGCTATCAGAAAGTTAATGCAATCAATGTTGTGTAAAATCTGAAATACCGTATCCAGCCTTTTTATTCCCCTGTTGTTTTTCTTCATGGAAGGTTCAAGGCCCGAACAGCCAAACCCCTTCCCGTTTTTTTCCGGCTGCTGTTTCTTTGATGCAAAACCAGCGGGAGTCTCTCCTTTTGACTTGGAAATGTTGATATTGCAGTGATACGAATTGTTTTTTATGTTTGCGCTGTAAAAATAGATTTTGCATTTTTGAGGCTCTCTTAATTCATTCAATAAATACTGATTGATCGCGGCAATCTTCAGGGAATCGGTGTATGGAGATATTGCAGAAAAACCATCTCCGAGTTCATTGGATAAAAACCTTTTTTCCAGGTCGGGGTCGTAATTGTCGGGCGACAAGGTGAAAATACTTCGGATGAAACGCTGCCAGTCATTCATGCCTGCCTTCTGTACATTGCCTGTTTCCATTCCGGTATCAAGTCTTTTTAAGGCTACATTCGGTTTAAAACGTTGAAGCAGCGTGTCTGTTTTATTGATATATAGCAGGTTTTTAATATAGAGCAGATTGATAAAATCAGCAGGAAATTTACCCTTCGCGGTATCACCCAGCCGGTCGGTGATGACAATCTCCTGCTTGATGGTCTCCATCCGCTTGCAACTACAACCGCGCTGTGAACAGCCCAGGGCCACAAACAACAGCAGCCATAAACCCTTGCTCAGGATTGACTGATAATTTAAATTTTCGTGTTTCATAAGTTTGCTGTTTGTACAGGTAAGTCGAAACCCGGAAGATCTCCCTCATGTTCCCTGTCCAACGGCACATTTCGGTTCACCGGCAACAGGGGCGGAGGTGGCTGAATATGTTCTAACAAGGTTGGGGAGCCTGATACGGGAGCCAATCCCATCACACTGGTAATCTGATGATGCAATCCATATTTCAAAAAACATTCCCGCTCATACGGGGTGGCCAGCGCAAGGCTGATGTTGTTGATTTGCTGATCGGTAATTAGTCCAAAGGTGTACAGCGTGTTTTTAATAAAATAATGTCCGCCATGAGAAATTATCTGGTTTGATGCAACCCCGGGAGGCATTACAACGGTTGTTGTTAAATACAAAGGACAATCGGGTACGGTGTAAGCATGTGTAAGCATATGTGCTCTTTTTTCCCGTTTGAGACGAAATCTGTAGTATATTTCAGCAAAAAAATAACCGGTTGCATAAATGTGAATGAAAGCAACCAAAGCGTAGGTTATCGCGATCATCAGCGGTATTACGCCAAAGGTTTGCCCTGCCTGAAACCAACCGTCAATAAATCCATAGGCCTTAAAGGCGGCAATCAAACAGATTAAAAAGTAGAAAAATCCGGATGTTAAGGTAAATCGCCTGATGGTGTTTATTCTCCAGGCCATTCTTACCGGGTCGGGTGGAATACTGCCGGTGGAGCTGTTATCACCGGGTTCGGAAAAATTGAAAGAGGGTGAACAGGGTGGGTTTATCAATGCAAGCTGATTTTTAAGGGTGGTCAATCGACCCTTGTTCCAGTGTGATCCGATTGCGAAAATAAAATCCAATAAAAAAAACAATCCGGCGAACAAGATATTGCCAAAGAAAGCATAAAAGGCAACAAGTCCGACCACCTCCAGCACTACGGCAAGTGAAAACAGAAACGTGTCGGTTTGGAAATTGGCTGTTGTGAAAAATCCGGGAGCCTGGAAGGTTCCGGCCTGATAATTTTCTTTTCTGGTAAACATCCATGCTTTTTTTGTTTCCAGGCTGGGGGTAAACCAGGGATATGTCTCATCATCGTTCATCAACACCTGCCCGGCAGGCAAGGGAAATACGGGTGCAGGAGGTGGTGATGGGACTGCCGGAGGAGGCTCGGTGTTTTGCACCGGGTTGTTTGACAGGACAGCCGTTAGCTGGTGAAACAAAGCATGTTTTAAAAAGGTGTCGCGTTTCTCATTTAAAATGGCTCCGTTGGGATCGTTGATGTTTTGCCTTATTTGCCTGATTTGAACGTCGGTAAGCACTCCGAA
This sequence comes from Draconibacterium orientale, assembly GCA_020719165.1. GTDB lineage: Bacteria > Bacteroidota > Bacteroidia > Bacteroidales > FEN-979 > CAIVAT01. The sequence goes on from DYQT01000024.1 coordinate 14,718, forward strand.
AGTAAACAGCGTATTATACTTGAGCCAGTGGTTATTACACTGAATATGTGTTCGAGGCATGATGAACGGAAGCTGGTTGGAGGGATCAGGGCAGGTAAATTCCAGCCCGTTGCGCAACTGAATGTTGGCAACAGCATAAGGATTAAGTTGATCGACCGAATAATTCCGGGTAAATTGATGGTCGTTTGCCTCTCTTACTGTCAGAAACCGCACATATATTTCGGCAAAAAAGAAACCCGTTGCATAGATGTGAATAAATGCAACAAGGGCATAAGTAACAGCAATCAGGATTGGAATCACCCCGAATTCATTGCCTCCCTCAAACCAGCCGTTAAAAAACCCGGCTACCTTGAAGGCAGCAATGAGTCCGATCAGGGTGTCGAAAATGACAGCGTAAACTTTAAACCGGTTGATGGTTCGTTTTCGCCATTGGATTCTGGCTGCAATCGGTTTAAGATTTCCCCCTCTGCCTGTGTCTTTAGCCTCTCCGAATTCAAAGTCGCGAATCAGCGCAAGCTGGTTTTTAAGTTCTGTCCAACGCCCTACATTCCAATGGGCACAAATGGCAAAAAGGAAGTCGAGCACGAAAAAGAGGGCGGCAAATAAAATACTTTCGAAGAAAACATAAAAAATCACAAGCCCGATAATCTCCAGGAGAACGGCCATGGTGAATAAAAACGCATCAGTTCCGAAACCTGTAGTTTCTAGCAATCCCGGCGATTGAAAATTTGTTCCTTTTAACGGACGTTTCCGCGTGTAGAGCCATTTGTATAAAGTTCCGGGACTTGGGGCATACCATGGATACTGATAAAGAAGTTGGTTCATAGCCGATTGTTTATGGACAATTCATCTTTGTTTTTCCCTTTCATAAATCAGATCTCCAGGCGTTTTCCTGACAAGAATCCATACGGTAACAAATGTTTTCAAGACGGCCACAATGATTATTGCAAGGATAAAAACCACCAGCCATGAATTCATCAGCGAGAAGAAATCCTGGTCAGTTTTCAGGATTAACAACCGCTTAAGAATGAATTTTTCGAAAAGTTCACCAATACAGTATGACAGGATGAAGGCAACAGAGATGGAGATCAATAGTATTTTCAGAATGACATAGGTATATATTTTAATGATAATGTTGCGGTCGACTCCGAAAGCCAGAAAATTGCCCAGATTTCTCCTTACTCTGTCAAGATGGTGCTTCAATGAATTCGAAAGGAAAATCAATATGGAAAATCCTGAAATGATCAGGACGAGCAGGATGGCCCCCAGCGAAACATTCAGAGAGAAAAGATAATTCTGCCTCTGCTCCACGGTCTCCATGTTGATCGAAACATGATACCGGTTGCGGATATAATCAGAGAATTCTTTCAGTTTATCCAGCCGGCTGAATTCGATGGCCAGATAATCAAAATTGAAATTCTTTTTCTTTTTCAGATAGTTCTCCCTTGTCTTCACCGAGGTGTCGCTTACCACCTGCGCATATCTTCCGATATGAAATCTGCGGAGAACAGGAAATTGGCACAGTGCAATTAACTGGCTGTCGGAAACCGCTTTGACAGATTGATCGTGATGAAAAAACAGGATGGTAATTCCCTTCGCAGAATCAACGGATGTAGAGTCTGCAACCAGGCTAAATTCATTGTGTAAAACATTTTTAAAATATTCGACCTCTTTTTTTGCTGTTGTTTCAATGAACAATTTTGACCAGGAAAAATCTTCCGGGTAACAATATGATTTCATGATGTAAAATGAATCGGTGCACAACACGTCGGCATGATCGGGCAGTTCCGATACAACCCCGAGGATCGGAACCGGGACGTAATTGCCGCCGTACAATCCATATGACAGGTATTTGATTGAATCGGGGTGAAACCCTGTTTTCTCCAGAAAATCCGCTGTGACAACAAACCCAAATGGTTCCTTCTGAAACACATTACCTCCGCCATTCAGTTTATCCCGATTGTGTGAGTCGATCAAATCACGGATAATCGAACTGCTCGGATTGATGGTTCTTGCTTTCGGTAATGGAAGGCCCGATGAAATTCCGTCCCGGTTGAGAAAAGAGGCCCCGAAGCCTTTTGACAAATAGATGTTTTTAATTAAAAACCGGCTCTTTAAATGCGGGTCGGCAAGGTCGGAAAGCAAGTTGAACGATGAATCCTGAACACTTTTGGTAACTTCAATGTTGATCCAGTTTGTAAATGGATTGGCCGATAACTTCTTTTGATACTCTAATGCTTTATTGGAAAAACCAATACACAAAAAAGTCAGGATTAAAATACCGGATAAATAGGCAATTGTCCGGTTTCTGTAGCCGGTTATCGCCCTGAATTCATTTTTTACAACAATCTGACGGAATGTATAGCGCTTTTTCATCATCTTTCATCTGGTGAGCAAAACCATTGCAGAAGCATGTTACAATATCTGTTTGATACGACCAACAAGGTCTTTCTTATAGTTTTCGTCCCATTCCGCCATTGTGTCCCGGCTAAATACATGATGTGAATTCAAACTGAACATAGATAAATTGTCGTCCGACGGGGTCAGAACAATTATTTTATCTGCTTTCTCAACTGAAAGTTCAATGTTGTGCGATACAATAATAGCAGATCGCTGTTTTTCCCGAATAATCTTTTTGATAAAATCAAAAAGGTCAACGGAGCTTTTATTATCCAGATTTCCGGTCGGTTCATCCCCAAAAAGGATGTCAAATTCCTTTGAAACAGCCCGGATAAATGACAACCGCTGTTTTTGTCCGCCCGCTACCTGAAACGGAAACCTTTTTTGTATTCCATTACCCGACAAATTGAGCGAATTCATTGGTTTGTCGAGCATTTCCGAAACTCCGGCAGGGCTGATCGGGCGCTGGATGAGCCTTGCGATCAGGGTGTTTTCAAAACAGGTATAATGGGGCATCAGATAATCATCCTGAAAGATGAACGAGAAATAATCCTTCCGGATATTGGCAACCTGTTTCGCCGCATGCCAAATCCTGGCCAGGTCAATAACCCCGAGTGGCGAATGATAGTGAATCGTTCCGCCCTGGATCGTGTTATTCATCAAACCCAGGGCCTCAATCAGGGTTGATTTCCCGCTTCCCGATCGGCCCAGGATCACAGTAAGCCTGCCTCTTGGGATTTCAAGCCTCCCAATGTAAACAACAGTTTTCCCCCTGTTCTGATAAGAGCACTTCAGGTTTTCGATAACAAACACGTTCATGGTACTGTCCGATAATTATGGTAATAAAAACACAGGCACCCAATAATAATTTATATTCGTTGTTTTGCCATTCTCTCGTTCTATTTTGAAAGGTTTCTGATTCAGGATCGCTTTTAACTCATTGTTTTGCCTGCTGAGCCGGTTTTGATACTCCAGGGCCGGTTCATTCACATCATCCTGGCACTCACAGATTTGCCGGATACTGATTTTTTTGATTCTCTCATTGCTGGCATAACCAAAACTGGCACCGATAATTTTGTCTAAAATCTGGGGAATGGTAAACTCCAGATAGGTGTTGTTCAGAATCATATTTTCGCCGACAAACCGTCGGATCAGTATTTGCCATAAATCACAAATTCGCTCACAAACATTTGTGGATGACAGATCAATGGTCAACCCGTCAATTGCCGAGGTTAAATCGTCGAGTTCTTCTTCTGTCATCAATACCTCCGCCTGCCAAATATTATCCGTTGAATCTGCAGCAACTTTCATGTCCTTGTATTTCATACGGATGTACCCTTTTTGTAAAATTCTCATCGAATTGATATTCCGTCCGCAGCCGGGCACAAGTTTCTCCAATCCCTGCCTGAAGGCTGTTTCATTCGGGGTTAAACTAATCGTGTCTGCCTGGTGATTGCATTCCGCATTGATAACCCGGGTGATCGTTGTAATTACGGGATCATAGGAAACCTGGATATAGGATAAAATTTGTGGCCCTTTAAGCTCTGAAGTGTCAATGGTCCAAACTGCAGCCAGCAAATAGTTCGTAAGCACCTTGCAACTCCCGGTTTGATTCCATTCAAAGTCAAGTGAATCTAATCCATGGCTCTGTCTGAAAAATCCGATGGCATCCCGCATAATTCTGTCGATTGAGGCGGAAAAAGATGGGTTGTCAGCCAAATCGAAGGCCAGGAGATAACAGTTTTTTTCAGCGAGTTTCTCAGAAATCCGGTTGTATTGGCCGATGGGTTCAAATGCAGTTTTACTGGTGTTGATCAAAACGATGAGATTTGTTTCCTGATTGTTAAAATGATTTTGATCGAGGGCATCATTTAAAGCGGAAAAACAGTTTCCACCACCCTGATTGCGTGGGTCGGGCTTGTGATTGATCAAACTGTCAAGCAGAATATCATAGTTTCCCTGATCACGACCAGCATGGTCAACAAGTGAAAACAATGTGGTCGGCCGGGGGTAAAAACAGCCATCATATTTCTTGATAAAACTGGTGTATTTTGTGTGCAACTGATTTAGAAAGAATACTGAATAGGAATTAGGCAGAGAATCTGGAACCACAAAAAACACGTTGAGTTTATTCTTATTTTTTTGCAACGAATCGCAGATGCTTTTCCTGCTTCTGATATATTTCCCGGTTGCAGCAACCTGAATAATCTTTTTATCTCCCTTATTTACCTCCAGAAACGGAAATCGAAAAAATTCAGAGGTAATCGGTTTGTTTGGGAACGACTTGAAGCAATCGGTCCCCTGGCGGCAATTGGTCAGAATTGTTTTTTGCAGGGTTTCAACGTTCATTCTTCCATTTCTTAAGGCCAAGGCCATATGGGATGGCAGATAAAAATAGTTTGGCTCCTCCCATAATGGCTCGATATTGACTTTTCGGTTTGTAACAAAAACGCCAAGTTCGCTGGCCGAATAAAAAACCTTGGCGTTCCCGAAAATGTTGTCGCATCTTCTTTTCTGTACCGAACCCGATTGAAAATTCGGTTCAAAGCACAGCCTGTTGTCATAGTTAAATACCCGACTTGCATCAACCCACCCAATCATCTGCGAACTAAAAGAGGCATCAGGCGAATAGGAATAGTCCTTTCCGAGCAGATATCGTTTGTTTTCACTCTGGTATATAAAATAGATGGAGTACAATGGCAAAAAATCGATTGTATCCATGGCATCGGGTGAGTGATAAACCGGTATCCTTGACTCCTCTGCAAGTCCCTGGCATATGCTGTCAACCAATCCCTGTGAGTTGAGTACCACACACTTTCGGTGTATCAGGGCGCCGGGGGTGAAATCGGCCGAAAAATGAAAAAGAAAGTTTGATTTAGGTCGCCAGCCAACCTCCATGGAGTTTTGGATCACCAATCCGCTTGCCCCTGTTCCTGCATAGATCAGAAAGCTTGTTATGCTCTCTTTCATCACATAGTACTTTTTTCCGAAATCTTTTCCCCTGTTGGCGTAAACCACCCAGGGGCCTGCGGCCCTGGAACAGTTTTCTGAGATAAGTTGATCGATTTTTACCTCTTTGTCGGCCTTCAACAAACACTCCGGTTGTCTCATAGCTGCTTTTTGCGCACAAACAGGAAAAGATGAAAGATAAATCAGCGATGCGATGAATAGAAGCAATTTACTTTTCATATAAATGATTATTTCCTGTTAAAAACCTTGCCGATGAAAATATTTAATCCGAATGAATTGATATGGGGTGAATTGATGGTATGAACAAAGCTGTGATACTCATCTGCAGGGTAAAGAGGGTAATCCCGGCTTTTTTGCCCTGCCGTAACAGAGGTTAAGCCAACATTGAGCCAGGGCTCAAAACCAACAATAATTTTATTGAATTTTGCTTCAATCCCCAAAGCTACAACTGCCGACAGATACACCGAACAAAGGTTAACCGAACCATCAAAACTGAACATTTTCTGAAGGAAGAAATCCGGGCCGTCAAACCTTTCATTGTTTTTATCCAGATAAAACCATGTTTTTTCCGGGTCAGGCAGGTTTTTCTCCCGCTCATAAACAAACCACCCTCCTCCTGTATGGGATAATTCGTAGGTTGCTTTCGTAGCGCAGGATAACAGGCTTATTTGCGGGCCTGCTTTTAAATAATATTTTAAGCGGATGTACTGTTTTGTTCTGCGTTTTTCAGATGACGAAACATTCTGATCCCTTGAATGTTGCATCACAGACGATGGCTTAAACAAGTACCATTTTAAGATTATCGGAATTGAAATGCTGTGAAAAGTGTTGCTTTCAGAAACAGCAGGCGTTCGGTCAAATACAGTACATTCATAGGCATATTCCCCCGGGTCAAAAGTTTTTCGGTAAGCATATTCATAGTTGTTGACGGTTACATCGAAATTGGTTCTTGTATAAATAATCCCGGTGTTGATCACTATTCCATCGGGTGTTTGCCTGTTCACCCGAATGTCTGTTGTCAGGCCAAAACTGTATCCACTGAAATTGCCCATAGAAAAATCGGTTGCCAACGATGGGTCAACCCCAGAAACAGGCTTTCCTGAAAAGCTACTGGAAATACCCGTCAGGAAAGGATAGCCCCAGGCAAAGGACAAGCTCCTGATTCTGGTTAATCTCACATCCCGGGTAATGTTTTGTATCAAAGCAAACTTGTCGTAAATATTTAACAGAATTCTCAGTGTTACCCCGATTTTTGAGAACTTTTGCCTGTTCGGGAGCTTGCTGTTCTGAAGCAGGTGGTTTTTATTCAGGTAAACAATAGCCGTCATTCCATCCGCATTCAATTTAACATCAAAATTCCCGTAGGAAATAATCGGCTTAATTCCATTGTAAATCACATCAACGCTATCCACATATTCATCGACCGGGATTAGAAAATTCGTTTTCGGGGAGTTGGATTTGTAAAGATCCCAGTACAGACTGGCGTTTGATTCGAAAAGTTCTTTAAAAGAGGCAATCGTAGCGGAATCGATAAAAGTGCTACCGGGATTTCCCAGACTCGAGTAATCCTGATAATCACGAATACATTTTTCAATTTTTTGCAGTTGTACCTCCATTTGCGCATAAACCGTCATTTTCGGTATAACCAAACCTGTAAACCCGAGCAGAATCAGCAAAAATTTATTCCTCATTCTTGTTATAATTTGATGATTCGGGATGTGTGCTTAACACCTGTAATCTCAACAAAATCAATAATGTAAAAGCCGGGCAGTAAGAATGAAATGTCAATTTTACATTCACAGGATATTATGTGTTTCGCCCAAACCAATTTTCCGTACTGGCTATATAGAGATACCAGCCCCTCTTTCGCTGTATTTGAATTAAACCTCATCTCTATTTCATGCTGTGCAGGATTGGGGCTTACACGCATTGATCTTGCCGGCTCATCTATCCCGGTTTTCGAAAAATTGAACGGTTCAGAATCGGTGTAACAAGTGGTGCAGGTTGGCGAAAGGCTTGTGCGCACATGGTAGTTCGACTGCTTGTTGAGTGGTTCTGGCAAAATATACCTTCCGGAGGGTGACACATAGCCTTCATACACGTTGTTGTCCTGAAACCAGCAATACGAGCCTGCAGTTGAGTCGCTGCAAACAAGCATGTTGTATCCAAACAACCATATTTTTGCCGGATCCGGCGCCATTCCATCTCCAATGCTGACACTCCTGACGAACGCCGCAAGGCAACCTTCCTTGTAAGCCGAAATGCCCAATGTTCCATTTCCGGCAACAGTACCCCATTTTACAATGGCAAGGCGCGATGTGTCGGGACCCGTGAATGTTCCGCCCTGAATCGTCCATCGGCAACTGTCGAATTCACCGTAGGCATAATAGGAAAGGAGTTGGTTTTGGCAAACATCATCTGCCTGGCTCAGGGTGTCGGAAAGATTTTTGATAACGGGTACAGGGTTTGGCTTTACCTGAATCTGAACGTTTGAGGCGGCACCTTCACCACACTGGTTGCGCACAGAGGCCTGTAATGTTCCTCCAACAAATGTCTCATCAAAATGAATCGTAGTATGCGGAACCGCTGTGCTGTCTTTAAAATCATGCCATTGGGTAATTTTCCAATGATACAGCACTGCCGTTGTGTCGGCAGGAATTTGATAAAGTTCGTCAGCTCCTCCGCCGCAAATTCTTACGTTACCTGTTATTGAACCAGCCTGAACCAGATCAATTATGGTAACCTTCACCTGACAGGAAAATGTACCAATGCGATAGGTTACCTCATGTATGCCGGTACCGGCCCAGAAAGGGACATAAGTATTCTCGACGGTATCTTTAACTCCCGGCCCGAAATAATGGCCCCCGTATGGCGTACACACTTTAATTTCGAAGTCCGACTGCATCAGGCAAACGGTTGTGTCGCGACAAGCAACAATGGTGTCGGAGTTTGCCTGCATATTTGTCGGCCATAAAAAAACTGTCAGCATCAGCAGGTAAAGGTATTTCGTCATTTTATCATATTTTTTGTACTGTATTCTGTTGCCCTCACACCGACATTTTTCGATTCAATGGTTCCATCAGACGATACGATATCATTCAGATTTGCAGTGAAAAACCATGAAAAGCCCGCATCAGAGGTTCCATCCATCAATTCGACCACATCAAAACCCGATGCCGATTTATTTGTCACAAATACCCCTTTGCAATCCCCTTCAAGCTGGATAAACACCCTGATTGGGTTTTTAGGGCCGACATAAATTCTCTTCGCAATCAAAGGATCGATTTCAATATGACATTGTCCATGAGTCAGCTTTCCCGATCCGTAATCCGTAATGACCGTTTCAGGACCCACCGGAGCAACCATGTCGGCCATCAAACCATCGTGTGATTTATTCTGTGTGATCAGTTTTCCGGTGCCCCATATCAAATAGGCTTCGAAGGTTGTCGGCGAAGTTTGCTTAATTCCGCCAACCCGGGCATAGGCGCTTGAACTGGTATAAAAATAGCCTCCTGCCCTTTCACCGGAGGTATTGTTCGACTGGCCAAAAACGCCATAAACCGTTCCGGAACCCGTAATGCCTGTGCCACTGGTATTTATTCCTGTTACCGGAGAAATACTTCCGAATGCCCCGGATACCGTGCAATGTCCATCGGAGGCAACCTGGAAAGGGCTGGCGGGTCCTACTGAAAACGTTGCCTGAGGCACATTTGTTCCGATGCCCAAACGATTGTTGGCATTGTCGAAAAAGCAATTTGCATTGTCATGCTGGATTCCATTTGCATCGTAAAATAAAACACTGCCCGGGGTTCCATGGATGCGTGAATAATCGGAATTTGAGAGATATCCATTCTGACCTGCGGAAGCAGCGGTGAGTGATATTGCATTGCCAACACGATTCAGCGGGGCGTTAAATGTTAAAGGATGTTCTTTTCCATTGAAGATATTCCAATCCGTTGAACTCAAATATCCATTTGCAACAGCAGAGGATTGAGCAATTGAAATGTTTGGTGACGATCCTCCTGTACTGGATAAAGGAGGACTGGCGGTTACTGCCGTTACGGTGCCCGACGTGAAGTTGTTCGTGCGTTTTGATACAACCCCTGTTAAATCATCGACAACCAGCACCGATGTATTGGAGGTGTTCAACGGCAGCGTTTGGATTCGCAGTATATTCGAGGTGCCATTTATGTCGAGCTGAAATGCCGGAGCGCCAATGGTACCAATGCCAATATTCCCATTTTGAATCCAACCATGCCCTGTAATATGGAATGTGCCAACCTGGAGCGTGCTGGAGTTTGCGATGTAGTTGCCGCTCAATCCGGTTACAAACGTTTTAACGGCATTCTCGGTAGGATAGAGCACATCGGAACCGCCCAAATTTGGATTTGTTGATTTATTCGCCTGATTTTCCGGTGTATATCCCAAGCCGTTTTGTTTGTTGTTAAACATGGCCCAGTCGGAGGAGGTAAGATAGCCGCTTGACGCGGGACCGGAAGCGGGAATAAAAACAGCATTGTCTGTTCGCATCAGGGGTTGTACAAAGGAGAGGAGGTTCTCCCTGCCATTAACCTGACCCTGCAGCTTACCCAGAGCGCTGATAATGCTGTCGGATGGTTGTATAGAATTTGAGTTTAAAGTCAAACCCGACAGGTTTGTATTTCGCACCCGGTCGCGGGTGAAATAGAGGTTTATGGTAGCTTCCGGAACAACCTCTGTGTTGAGGGTTTCCCAGAGTTTGTTCCCATTCCAGAACTGTGTTGCTGCGCCCGGAATAATGGCCGGTTCATATTCTTGCATCGCCAGCCCGTCAGCCAGCATTACCCAGTTTTTGTTTCCTGCTGTTGCCTGATTTACGTAAAAATGGTTGTTGTCAGAGCAATAAACCAGCAACCCGTTGGCCGGCCTCATAATCACATCACGCTCCGCTTGTGTCATCCGGGGTATCAACAACCCCTTCGTGATGGATTTCACATCGAGAATGGCCGAACTGTCCGAAAGTGCCCCATCTGTGTTAATGGCTACTTGTCCGCAAACCCTGGACACGAGAAAAACGAGAAAAACGGCATAGCTGATTTTCATGACCGGGAAAATTTAGTTTCTACCCATATCCGGCATTTCTACCCGATATCTTGTTTGTAGCAGTCAGTATTACTTGTCTTAGTTAACGGCCGGCATTACCTCTATCCCTTATGCTATGTGTGTTTTGCAGTGATTGCAATCACAAAGATATAATTGCAAACTACCATTGTCAACAACTACATGAATAAATAATGCCAACTCACTCAACATCTATATGATTACAATCAGGAAAAATATTTTGTTAGGGTGTGTCGGATGATTTCTGTTTTTCATAAACCTATTTTTGCTTAATCGGAAAAAAGACAAAAGGTAATACAAAAAAATAGACTTTTTTTCAACAAATTCGCTACCTGGTTGATATTCAATGAAATTAATTTTAATTTTTATCCTTCAGAATCATTAAAAACAACAGATGACTGATGAGAAAAATCCATAATAGATATGATCAGCAAAGAAACAAAACAGAGGAGTGACAAGCATTATGGACTGAAGGTTGCGCGCAAGTTGAATTTTTCATAGGGGCGCCATTTGTAATCTTTTCACGGAATCCGCAGGTACGTGTTACACAACAACTTGGTAATTTAAAACTCATTCTGGCGGCCATTTCGCAGGTTGATGCCACCAGCAATGGCCCCGATGGCCCGAGTGCGAAATACCTGCGCAACTCAATTGTTCCCGAATTAGCCTTTCAGGTGCAATACGGCTGGATAAACACAGACAAGAAAACTGAATTCATGGTGGGGGCAAGTGTTGATTTTTTGATGTTGCCCCCCAGGATCGGAACCGATGTTGTAAAAAAACCTGCTTATGACACCATTGTCAACAACCTGGTGGTGCACCACGATGCGGTTGTGGTGAATAATAAGACCAACGAAAAATCAAATGCCCTGACAGCCAATTTTTTTACAAAATTGAAATTGCCAAAAGTTACCATGAAAATCGGAGGTGTTTATGGGGGAAATTGCTATGCATTTAACATGACAGGAGGCTATGCTGTTAAAAGCACTACCGATTCATTGCGGGGTTTTGTTGAATATGCGACCATCACAACCGCCTCTGTTTGGGCCGATTTCAAAACCAACGGACCAAAATGGTCGGCCGGAATCTATGGGGGTTATAGCAAAAACCTTGGCGCCGGCACCGAAGTCACCGGCCCTTATTACTCCCGCGGCGCCAATATCGACTACCTGTACCGGGTAGCTCCGCGGCTTGTTCTGACTGTAAGTAAACTTAAAATCGCCTCCGAATTGGACTATACCGTTGCCGCTTACGGTAAAACGACCGGGAAGGGAATGGTATCAGATTCTAAAGAGGTCGGAAATCTCAGGATTTTACTGGGGGTTTACTATTATTTCTGAAAATAGTCACCTTTTTCATATTACCTTTTACTGTTTTTACAATTAAGCATAAAACGGTAATATGGAAACATCAATTGGCATTCAAGAGGAAAATCTTGCACAGCGAATTTTTCTTTTAAGAGGAAAGAAGGTCATGTTTGATTTTGACCTGGCGAAACTGTATGACCTGGAAACGCGTGTATTAAAGCAACAGGTAAGGAGAAACAGGGAGCGATTTCCGGATGATTTTATGTTCGAACTAACCAGGGAAGAATGGGAACAGGTTATCACAAATTGTGACAACCTCAGTATT
>DYQT01000159.1 GCA_020719165.1 Draconibacterium orientale
CAGAAATTATTGTTCCTTTTCTCATTTATTGCAGTTGGCTTTAGCCAACTGTCCAAGATTGATTCGCCTTATTATCCCTTTAACGGTTTATCTGATCCAATTTTGCCTATCGAAATTTTCCTCAGCCCTGAAAGGGCGGAATCTGTCAACACAGGGTGAAGCCCATCGTTAATATATTCCGCCCCATTCGGGGCTGCATTTGAAATGAATAATACAAACCCGAAACTTGAGTTTGTTATTTTCTTTGGGTGGTAGCCAAAGAAAGTAAGGTTCAGAAAGAAAAAGAAAAAGAGGTTTATAAAGACTATCCCCTCAATGGGAAGACGGCGGGAGGATAGGGTCTGAGTTCAGGAACAATTACCTGATGATTGCAACGGTATGGCAAAAAACAGCCCGGGCAACAAAACCATCAAGTAATTTAGAATAATTCCAAATAAAGTGGTATCTTTGCACCCGAATAAAAAATACCGATATGCAAAATATAACATATCGGTATTTTCCGTAATTTTGACAAAAAAATAACTAAAATGAATAACGCAATATTTAATCTCGAGCGTCCGCAGAATGAACATACATTGACATATGCCCCCGGATGCAAAGAACGGAAAGCGCTGAATGGCGAACTTGACCGGTTGAGTTCTGAAGTACAGGATATCCCGCTGATCATTGGCGGGAAGGAGATTCGGACGGGAAACACAGGCAAAGTTGTGATGCCGCATGATCATCAGCATGTGCTGGCCACCTATCACAAAGCGGGAGAAGTTGAAATAAAGATGGCCATTGACGCCGCCCTTAAAGCGCACCGGGAATGGGAGTCGTTTCCATGGGTCGACCGCGTGTCGATAACCCTGAAAGCGGCTGAACTGATTTCCAAAAAATACCGGTCACTGGTTAACGCCGCCACCATGCTGGGGCAGGGTAAGAGCGCCTATCAGGCAGAAATTGATGCCGCATGCGAAACCATCGACTTTTTGAATTTCAACGCCTATTTTATCACCGAGATATATAAAGAGCAACCACATTCGCAGCCGGGCATCATTAACCGGATTGAATATCGTCCGCTCGAAGGATTTGTATTCACCGTAACACCGTTCAACTTTACTGCCATCGCATCAAATCTGAATATGGCGCCGGCATTGATGGGGAACACCTCCGTGTGGAAGCCGGCGACCACTTCGCTGCTTTCAAATTATTTTCTGATGAAAATTTTCCAGGAGGCGGGACTTCCCGACGGCGTGATCAACTTTATCCCGGGACCTGGCAATCTGATCGGAAAAACTGTTCTTGGGCACCGCGACATGACCGGCATCCATTTCACCGGATCCAACAACACTTTTAACAGCCTATGGCAGATGGCCGCGCAAAACATGGCCAACTACCGTTCCTATCCGCGAATCGTAGGAGAAACCGGAGGCAAGGATTTCATCTTTGTTCATCCGTCGTCTGACCCGCAGGAGGTTTCCGTAGCCATTGTCAGGGGCGCTTTTGAGTATCAGGGGCAGAAATGCTCAGCAGCCTCGCGGGCATATGTGCCGGAATCGATGTGGCCTGAGGTAAAAACCCGTGTTGGCGAAATGGTGGAGAGTATCACAGTTGGCGATGTGCGCGAATTCAGCCATTTTATGAACGCTGTAATCGATGAAGCCTCTTTCGACAATATCATGGGTTATATTGATTATGCAAAGAAATCGACCGATGCAGAGGTGATATTCGGCGGAACAGGTGATAAATCGAAGGGTTATTTTGTTCAACCTACCGTAATTAAAACCACCAATCCCCACTTTAAAACCATGGAAGAGGAGATTTTTGGCCCTGTGATGACGATCTTCGTGTACAAGGATAAAGATTTTGAAGAAACGCTGCATATCTGTGACCAGACCTCTCCTTACGGACTTACCGGCTCGGTTTTTTCAAAAGACCGTGAGGCCATCAACAAAGCTTGCCGTATTCTGAGATATGCAGCCGGGAACTTTTACTTCAACGATAAACCTTCCGGAGCCGTGGTTGGTCAGCAACCTTTTGGTGGCGCCCGCGGTTCGGGGACAAATGATAAATCAGGAAGTCATCTGAATCTGCTGAGATGGACCAATCCGCGTACCATCAAAGAAACGCTGATGCCGCCAACGGAGTTTACCTACCCGTATATGAAGGTGGATAAATGCCATTGATGAATGACGAATGACGAATGACGAATGACGAATGACGAATGACAAGTGACAAATGATTTGTGTCATTGCTCATTCGTCTCTCCGTTTTCGTTTTTTAAAGGTTGATTTTTACTCCCAGAAGCAAGCTTGCATTTCCAAACTGATAATTTGTTTTGGAAACCTCGTTGGGTTCACTGTCTTTGATATCATTGGGATAGGTAACCTCTTTTTTATAAATCCATTCATTCTGCTTCACGGTTCGGGAATTCATCTTGTCAATCCCGTTTTCGGTGTATTCGATGTATTTTCCATGGGTTGGGGAATAACTGATTCCATCCAGCTGGATTTCACAAAACAGGGAAATAACGTCACTCAGAACGAAATCGGTTCCACAAGCAACCTGAGCGCCAATGGCGATGCCCCCATAATCCCTTGATTTTGTTTGTCTTTCAGTTGATGTTTCAATGTAGGATATAACCTGATGATTTTCTTCGATCACACGGTTTAACACACCCAGTTTAAGCCCAAGGCGTGCATACGGACTGAATTTGTTGAGCGGAAGCGACATCACGAATGCCGGAACAAGGCTAACCATTTGTCCGCGCCATTGATAGTCATATGTGGAATTGGAGGAGTGGATGTTTTCCACTGTTTGTTTGATTGCAAATCCCTGGAAATAATCGACTCCCAGTTCAATCGCATAATGTTGGTTGAACTTCCATCCGGCAGCAATGACAAAGGGTATTCCTGAACCAAAACCCTGTTTTTTTACTGTTGAACTGTACGAGTTGCCCGAATTTACATAAGTCGATATGTAATTGGCAGAAGTGCTTATGGCTGCTCCGAGGCCTCCGCGAATGTAGATTTTTTGGGCATGAACATTCATGCTGATGAGTAAAATGGCCAGTAGAAGCGTTCTTGTTGCTTTCATGATTTGGTGGGTTTAAAGTTTCTTGCAATATTAACGCAAAATATCGGAGAACCTGGTGCCAAATCAGGTTAATCTCATTTTCAATTCCCGGTTTTTCTCTACCTTTGCAAATCAAAACAGACAAATATGAACGAAAATATTGAATCAGTCCGCTGCCTGATCATCGGATCGGGTCCGGCAGGCTATACTGCCGCAATTTATGCCGCCAGGGCAGATCTGAAACCTGTGATGTACCAGGGGATGCAGCCAGGCGGGCAATTGACGATCACCACAGAGGTGGAAAATTTTCCGGGGTATCCGAAAGGGATTACCGGACCGGAGATGATGGAGGAGTTTAAGCAACAGGCCGAACGTTTTGGCACCGACATCCGCTCAGGAGTGGTGACCGCAGTTGATTTTTCAAACCGGCCATTTATCATCAAAGCTGATGACGGAAAGACAATTTCTGCAGAAACGGTGATCATTTCAACAGGTGCATCGGCAAAATGGCTTGGAATGGAATCAGAGCGGAAATTCATGGGAATGGGCGTTTCGGGTTGTGCAACCTGCGATGGGTTTTTCTACCGCGGACAGGAGGTGGCCATCGTGGGTGGAGGCGATACTGCCGCTGAAGAGGCGACCTATCTTGCAAAACTTTGCAAAAAGGTGTTTATGATCCATCGTCGCGGCGAACTACGCGCTTCCAAGGCCATGCAACATAAAGTGCTCAACACGGCCAATATCGAAATGGTATGGAACAGCGCTCCCGAGGAGGTGTTAGGCGACCATAGCGGGGTGACCGGAGTACGGGTTCGCAACGTGAAAACAGGCGAATCAAGAGATATTCCCGTGATGGGATTTTTTGTTGCCATTGGCCATAAACCCAACACTGAATTGTTTGACGGGCAGCTTGAACTGGATGAATTGAGTTATGTTAAAACCAAACCCGGAACCACCCAAACCAGCATTAACGGGGTGTTTGCAGCAGGCGACGTGCAGGATCATCATTACCGTCAGGCTGTTACAGCCGCAGGAACAGGATGTATGGCTTCTATTGAGGCGGAGCGGTTCCTGACAAATTAATCGGAATGCCGGATATTGAACTTTGAAATTTCTTCCCATGATAACATTCTTTAAGAATTCCGAACATTTCTATGCGGTGGAAAGCCGTGTAACAATCGGCAGTAAAGACAAAGAGAGGTTAATCTGGCTGTTCGGCGATGCGGAGTGCATCGCCGAACCTGTTTTACAGGGTATATATGTCGGACCGCGACGCGAAATGGTTACCCCGTGGAGCACAAATGCCGTTGAAATCACCCAGAACATGGGAATCACGGGGATAATCCGCATTGAGGAATTTACGATTTATGATGTACAATTTACCCAACTCCCCTCCAAGGTTGCAGAGGAGTTGGGGGAGGGGCAATACGACCCCATGCTGCAGCATGTTTATCAAGGGCTTGATCAGGAAATATTTCACATTAACCACGACCCCGACCCAGTTATATTTATCGGCGACATTGCCGGCTTCAACAAAAAGGAAGGGCTTGCACTAAGCGATGAGGAGATCGGCTATCTCTTGGGTCTCAGTCATAAATTGGGCCGGAAACTGACAGACAGTGAGGTGTTTGGATTTTCGCAGGTCAACTCAGAGCATTGCCGCCATAAGATTTTTAACGGCACTTTCATCATTGATGGCCGGGAGATGCCCGATTCACTTTTTGCCCTGATTAAAAAAACGGCGGAGGCACATCCCAATTTCCTGGTGTCGGCCTATAAAGACAATGTCGCATTTATTCTTGGGCCTGACATTGAGCAGTTTGCTCCCGGCAAGCAGAATGTTGCCGATTTTTTCACCATCACAGACATTCACACTGTAATTTCTCTGAAGGCTGAAACCCATAATTTCCCGACAACAGTAGAGCCGTTTAATGGAGCGGCCACCGGTTCAGGAGGAGAAATCCGCGACCGTATGGCAGGAGGGAAGGGAAGCATTCCCATGGCGGGAACAGCCGTTTATATGACCTCCTATCCGAGAACTGACGGTGGCCGGTCGTGGGAAAAAAACCTGCCCCCGCGTCGATGGCTTTACAAAACGCCTGAAGAAATATTGATTAAAGCCTCAAATGGTGCCAGTGATTTTGGCAATAAATTTGGTCAGCCACTCATCTGTGGTTCGGTACTTACTTTTGAATATGATGCTGATGGAAGCACTTTGGGGTACGACAAAGTAATCATGCAGGCCGGTGGAATAGGGTATGCCAAAAAGGAGGATAGCCTCAAAGAACAACCATCGTCGGGGCAGCATATCATCGTTATGGGAGGCGACAACTACCGTATTGGGATGGGAGGTGGCGCTGTTTCGTCTGTGGCTACCGGCGAATATGGAAATGCCATAGAGCTTAATGCCGTGCAGCGATCAAATCCCGAGATGCAGAAGAGGGTGTTCAATGCCATTCGTGCAATGTCGGAAATGGCCGTGAACCCCATTGTATCTATCCACGACCATGGAGCCGGCGGCCATCTGAACTCCTTGTCGGAACTGGTAGAAGAGACTGGCGGGATTGTTCAGATTGATGCCTTACCCATCGGAGATCCGACATTATCGGCCAAGGAGATTGCAAGCAACGAATCTCAGGAGCGGATGGGTTTGATTCTTGGCGACAAGGATGTAGCGCTCATGCAGCAAATTGCCGATCGCGAGCGCGCTCCGATCTACCTGGCAGGTCGCACTACCGGCGATCACCATCTTGTTTTTGAAGACCGCCGTGACGGAATCCGTCCCATCGACCTGAAACTTGCCGACTTCTTCGGAAAACCACCCAAAACTGTCATGGTTGACTCGTCACGAGCCACCCGCCACGAGGTACTGATCTACGATAATTCCAAACTGTATGATTATTTGAACGAAGTGTTACAACTTGAAGCAGTCGCATGTAAAGACTGGCTAACCAACAAAGTTGACCGGGCTGTAAGTGGTAAAATAGCGAAGCAGCAAACCTGCGGCACCATTCAACTTCCACTCAACAATGTTGGTGTTACGGCGCTTGATTACCAGGGAATAAGTGGCATTGCAACCTCACTGGGTCACGCGCCGGTTGCTGCGCTTATCGATCCCTCGGCGGGGTCACGACTGGCTATCTCCAAGGCGTTAACCAATTTGGTTTGGGCTCCGCTAACGCATGGATTAAAGGGTGTTTCGCTGAGCGCCAACTGGATGTGGCCTTGCAAAAATGCCGGTGAAGATGCACGTCTTTACACGGCGGTGAAGGCCGTAAGTGATTTTGCCATTGCGCTTGGAATCAATATTCCCACAGGGAAGGATTCTCTTTCAATGACGCAAAAATACCCCGGTGGCCAGGTGGTTTCTTCACCCGGAACGGTAATCATCTCCGCTGTGGCAGAGGTGTCGGATGTGAAAAAGGTTGTCAGCCCCAATCTGATTCACGATTTTGATACGAGTCTGGTCTATATTCCTTTTTCCGGTTGTGATTTTGAATTGGGAGGCAGCAGTTTCGCCCAGACCTTAAATCAGTTGGGTGATAAAACACCAGATACTGCCGATTCATCTTATTTTGTGCATGTTTTCAATGCATTGCAGCGCCTCATCCGCGACGGCGTTGTGCTGGCCGGTCATGATGTTGCTGCCGGAGGGTTGATTACAACCATGCTTGAAATGACCTTCCCATCCGAAAATATCGGTATGGAGATATGTCTGGATGAATTGATGCCTTTAAATGGGGATCTTGTACGGTTGCTTTTCAGCGAAAAGCCCGGAGTTGTCATTCAGGTAAAAAACAGCGAATTACCTGCATTGCTAATTCCCTCAGCCATCTGCATCGGCAAAATATCCCGCAACCGGTTGCTGAAAGTTAATTTCGCCGGGGTTTCATACGAATTTAACATCGACACCATTCGCGACACCTGGTTTAAGTCATCTTATCTGCTCGATCGCAGGCAATCTGGCGAAAAACTGGCCCTGCAGCGATTTACCAATTTTAAATTGCAGCCCCTTCAATTCAGGTTTCAGGATCGTTTTTCGGGAAAAGCTCTCCAGTTTGGCATCGATTCGAAAAGGAGAATTCCTTCGGGGGTGAAAGCCGCCATTATTCGCGAAAAGGGCGTTAACCGCGATCGCGACATGGCCTGGGCGCTCTATCTTGCCGGATTTGATGTGAAGGACATTCACATGACCGATCTGATATCGGGCCGTGAAACCCTGGAGGATGTGAATTTAATCGCATTCGTGGGCGGTTTTTCCAATTCCGACGTACTTGGATCTGCAAAGGGCTGGGCCGGGGCATTTCTGTATAATGAGCGTGCAAAACTGGCGATCGATAATTTTTTCAAACGCGACGACACCCTGAGCCTTGGCGTATGCAATGGTTGCCAGTTGCTGGTTGAGTTGGGATTGATATACCCCGATCACGCAAATCATCCAAAGATGTCGTGGAACGATTCACATAAATACGAGTGTTCCTTTGTGGGACTCGACATTCTGGAGAATCACTCGGTGATGCTCCGCACCCTTGCCGGATCAAAACTCGGCATCTGGGTGGCGCATGGAGAGGGTAAATTCAATTTTCCGGAAAATGAAGAGCACTATCATATCCCGGCAAAGTTCAGCTATCACGATTACCCGGGCAATCCCAACGGCTCACAATTTGATGCAGCATGTATTGCCTCAGCCGACGGGCGTCACCTTGCCATCATGCCACATCTCGAAGATTCGGTACTACCCTGGCAATGGGCCTTTTATCCCGAACACCGGGGCAGTGATGAAATAACTCCCTGGATAGAGGCGTTTGTAAATGCAAAGGAATGGATTCAATTGAAAATTAAAAATCAGGTATCGTAATAAACTATACTGCTTATCCCTTTCGGTCAAGTGATTTTTTAGTACATTTGGATAATGACA
>DYQT01000417.1 GCA_020719165.1 Draconibacterium orientale
GCTCCGATGCGAAAAGGTTTTGTGCCAACCGGCGCCATCGAATCGGCGTATGGAAGCATCGTGACACTATACATGCGTTTCGTTCAAGGAGGGAAAAATGAAATGGGAAATCATCAAGGCGATAGAACATGGCATGTTGAATCACTATGAGATGATTGCAAGGTTGGAGGTTCCCGGAGGATGGCTTATTAAATACATTGATGTTACGGGTAGGAATGGTCATGCGCGGCAGGGCATTGCCTATGTGCCGGATGACGAAAACACATGGGACATTTCAAAGGATCCCGTTCAATGGGAACGGATTGCGAATTACAGAGGGCCGAATTTTACTGAAGATACATATCGTTTTGCAGTTCCGAGTGGTTGGATTGTTGTCCAGGGTTATTATCCCGCCGGGAAAAAGCATTCGCATGTCTCCCTTGTTTTTGTTCCAGACACAGAACATTGCTGGCAAAAAGAAAAACCAACGGTTAAAGAAGAAAATAATCCAATGCCGCGTGAAGATGCCGAACGGATTTCCACGGGCGTGCGCACAGACCCTTCCAGGATGAGCGAAAACGATGTCGGCGCGATCGTCGCTATTAGCGGCACTGTTCGGGATGTCAAAGAGATGAGGACGAAAAAGGGTGATAGCATGGCTGCGGTTACGCTTGAGAGTCCCGGTGGGGTTTGTATGTTCTATTTCTTTCCCGATGATTACAGGCGCTGCCACGATCTGCTTCTTCATGGAAATGGAGCGCTGACTATTGAAGGCCGGGTGGAATCCATCGATGAAATGGTAACATTAACAGCTATGAAGGCACAATCTTCCATAGAAAACGAAGGGCTGATATTTTTTTGATATGTATGAGGATTATCCGTAAGCATCCGAAATGCAGCAGAAAATCATGAGTGAAAAACAGGAGGAACACGAAATGACGACAGTGAAAATCGATTGGCACTTTCTCGGCAAAATTAAAGATTTAGGCAATAATGGGCAATGTTTGCCATTTGAAACGAAGTGTGACCACAAGGGGCACGAAATTGTACAGCCTCTTTCAGGCATCTATGTATGGCTGTTGCCCGAGAAAAATAAAAAAACAATTTTTTACGTCGGCAAATCAAATGATATTTGGAAACGACTTGAGACGGAGATCACTGGTTTTTTAGGAGGTGCATGGCATTGTTATGAAATGCCTGAGGAAAATTTCACCGAATTTGTATTGAAAACCTGTTATGACGTAAATAATCACGAGGAACTTCCTGGAAGTTGTTACAATGGAGTCCAAAGCAAGCACTACAGCCCCAACAAACAACAACTTGGCTGCATCTCTGCGTTGCTTGATGAAAAAAGAATGGATTGGGCAAAAAAAATGCTGCAAATCATGGAAATCGCAGTCGCCATTCCGAGGCCAGAGACGATGCTAGTAAAACTTGAAGAGATTGAATCCGCCATTCCGAGGTCAGCGGCGGTGTCTGTAAAACTTGAAGAAATTGAATCCGCCATTATTTTGGGGTTGAGAAAACAGTTCAGAAATAAACTAGGGTTAAGTATAAAGAAGAATCCCATCCCGAATTATATAGAAAACCTGTGGTTTGGCGGTATTTCCCGCAGGGATGTATCATTTAACAAACTTTCCCATGCGGGGCCGGGCAT
>DYQT01000160.1 GCA_020719165.1 Draconibacterium orientale
AGCCATTCTGAAATGCGTTTCCGGCGGCGGCCTGGCCGAAATGAAGTTAAAATGCAAGGTGCAGGATGCTTACTCAATGCGGTCGACCCCGCAGGTGATCGGCGCCGCGCACGATGCGCTGGCCTATGCCCGTTCGCAAGTGGAAATTGAATTAAATGGTGTGGGCGACAACCCGATCTTCTTCCCCGATGAAAACCTCCAGCTTTCGGGCGCCAACTTCCAGGGTTCACCGGTTTCGGTGCCCATGGATATGGCCGGCTATGTTGTGACCATGGTGAGTGTGATGAGCGAGCGCCGCATGAACAGGCTGAACAACCCCGCCCTGAGCGTGGGTCTCCCGGCTTTCCTCACCAAGGGAGCAGGCATGTTCAGCGGACTGATGCTGAGCCAGTACACGGCCGACATGCAGATCGTAGAACAACGCATCCTTTCGGCCCCGGCTTCGATCCAGTCGATCCCCGCCGCCGCCGACCAGGAAGATTTTGTTTCCATGGGAATGAACACCGCTTTGAAAAATTTCCAGATCCTCGACAATGCTTACGGCATCCTTGGGATCGAACTCATGGCGGCTGCACAGGCACTCGACTTCAGGGAATATAAATTTGGTGCCGGAACAACCAAAGCCAAGGAGGTAATCAGGAAATATGTTGATTTCCTGGAAGTTGACCGCCCGCTTTACCCTGATCACAATGCGATGAAAGCACTGGTAAAATCCTGCGAGATCCTGGATGAAGTTGAGAAAGTTGTTGGAAAACTGGAGTAAAATATTTCTCGCAGATATTTCTCGCAGATTTTCGCGGATTTTTCACGCAGATTTTCGCAGAAAAGATTTTGATTAAAACCAATCTGCGCGAATTTGCGCTTTAATCTGCGAAAATCTGCGTGAAATAATAAAACAATCATATTCAATAAACCTCAAATCAAAATTCAACGCTTAAATAATGGAAGAACAAACTCCCTCCCTGCTGCCCGAAACCAAACCACAACGGCCAACCCTGCTCACGGTTCTGTGCATTCTGACCTTTATTGGCAGCGGAATGAACCTGTTTTCAGGGTTGGTCATTGCCGGGTTTTACGATGTTTTTGTTGCCGTGGCGCAGGAGTTTGCCGAAAAATTCAAAATTCCCGGAGTCGACCTCCTGCTTGAAACAAAGCCCTTGTTTTTTCTGGTGACTGCCATATTTTATGCTGGTTCAGTTGTGGGTGCCATTTTAATGATGCAACTAAAAAAAATCGGATTTCATATTTATACGATATTCCAGATTCTTTTAATCATTGCACCCATGTACTTCATGCATCTCGCGAGCCCGGGAATTCCCGAGCTTTTTTTCTCAGGATTATTTGTTCTCCTATACAGCACAAACCTGAAATTCATGTCATGACGGAGGGAGAAATCACACCGGTCGAAAACAGTAAAGTTGTCAAGCCAAAAACCAGGCCGGTCATTCTCTCTGTGTTATGCCTGTTTTCGTTTGTTTTTCTGGCTCTGTTTTCCCTGCTGTTCCTGGCGGGTTTGCTTAATGCCGGATGGATTACAACGGTAACAAATCAATACCTTGCATCATCGGATTTTACAAAAACGCAAACATTTTTCATCCTCGGCTCCGGGTTTTTATTGCATGGAATTGCATTTGCCGGGGTTTTGATGATATGGAAACTTCGTAAAACCGGATATTATATGGTCACCGTTTGTTTTTTGATTCTGGCGCTTATCCAAACCCTTTTTCCTGAGATCTCGGTTACCGTAACTGCACTTTACATCGTGATAATTATACTGTTCGGTCTTTTTTTCTCGCGGCTTCGATAACCTCATTCTGGAGAAATGGAGTCTCTTTTCAGATGTTAAAACATCAAAATTGAGATGAACGTTAAAAAAAAGTTAAAAAAATATTAATTTTTTGTTAAAATCTTGTTGGTTTCAATAAAAGTATTGCGTAAAATTGCACCGTAGTAGACTATTCATTAAAATAAAAAGCATACCTGGCCGATTAAATGCTACCAAAAATGAATTTTTTTACATCACTGACTTATTCACACATTTACTAACAAAAATCAAACTGTATGAGAAAATTTACGATTTTCCTTGCCCTTATGCTTTTCATAGGGTTGCAAGTTGCTCATGCCCAGCGGTCAATTACGGGCATGGTCACGAGTTCTGATGATGGTGCCGGAATTCCGGGAGCCACTGTACTCGTTAAAGGCACTGCTGTCGGAGCAATTACCGATATCGACGGGAAATTCTCCCTCACTGTGCCAAAAGATAAAGATGTGATCCTGGTCTCTTACGTAGGTATGGTGACCAAGGAAGTTACCCTGGGAACAGACAATGTTGTAAACGTTGTCCTTGAACCCAGTGTTCAGGAACTTGAAGGAGTTGTAGTTACCGCTCTTGGTATTCCCCGTGAAAAGAAATCGTTGGGATATGCCACACAGGAAGTCAAAGGCGACCAACTCAATATTACCAAAACAGACAATTTCGTGAATTCCCTTTCCGGTCGTGTTGCCGGTGTTCAGGTTAAAACCACCACGAATATGGGTGGTTCCACCAACGTTCTGCTGAGAGGAAGCAAATCACTTACCGGAAATAACCAGGCGTTATTTGTTATCGACGGTGTTCCCATAAGCAACGACAATACAAATACAACCAACCAGCAACAGGCCGGAACAGGTTACGACTATGGCAATGCCGCTTCCGACATCAATCCGGAAGACATCGAGTCGGTTAATGTTTTGAAAGGCTCTGCAGCAACTGCTTTGTATGGATCGCGCGCTGCAAACGGCGTTATCATGATCACCACAAAAAAAGGTGTAAAAATTGCCGGAACCGAACGTAAAGGTGCCGGCGTAAGCTTCAACACCAGCGCTTCTGTTGGATTTGTTGACAAAACTACTTTTGTTGACTATCAGAAAGATTACGGCGGAGGTTACGGAAAATACTACGATGGACCGGGTAGCTACTGGTATATGCGCTACGTGAATGCCGGAACCGGACAAATCACAGTTGATTCTACTCCCGGAAGCGTTCTTACCAAATGGGCCGTAACTTCAGAAGATGCCTCTTATGGGGCTAAATTTGATGGAAGCCCAACCTACCAGTGGGATGCTGTTGACCCTCAATCGCCCAATTACCTCAAAGCCACACCCTGGCAGGCTGCCGCAAACGGCCCCATCACCTTTTTTGAAAAACCTGTAACATTTACCAACACCCTTGCCATTGAAAACTCATTCAAAGGTGGCAACTATCGTTTGGCCTACACAAACTTCACACAGAACGGCCTGATGCCAAACAGCAAGCTGGTTAAAAACAATGTGTCGATGAATGCCACGTGGAATGTCAACGACAGGCTGACCGTTTCCGGTTATGGCAACTATTCCATAAACAAAGGAACAGGTCGTAACTCAACTGGCTACAACGACAACATCATGGGTTCTTTCCGTCAGTGGTATCAGGTCAATGTTGATATTCAACAACAAAAGGACATGTATGAACTTTCAAAGCGGAATCTGACCTGGAATTATTCTGACCCATCCGATGCAGTTCCAATATACTGGGACAATCCTTATTGGACACGTTATAAGAATTATGAATCCGATTCAAGAAACCGTTTTATCGGCAATGTGGCACTTACCTACAAAATCGCTGACTGGCTCAATATCTTCGGACGCGTTTCAGTTGATACTTATTCAGAACTGCAGGAAGAGAGAAGAGCAGTTGGTAGTGTTCCGGGTACTTTTGGTATCGGAACAGGTGCTGACGGCAGCGCAGGCAGAAGCGACCAGGGCTCTGGCTACCTGAGAAGAGATATCGGCTTCAGTGAATTCAACTATGATGTGATGGCCAACTTCAACAAAGACCTTTCGAAATCCTTTAACCTGAAAGCAGTTTTGGGGATGAACATCAGAAAGACCAACTACTCCCGTTTAATCTCTGCAACCAATGGTGGATTATCCGTTGCTGAGCTCTATTCCATTCAAAACAGCGCCGGTCCGTTGCCGTTATCAAAGGAACTTGCTTCCTCTGTAAGGGTAAATGGCTTTTATGGCAGTGTTTCATTGGGTTATAAGAACTTCCTTTATCTTGATGCTACCTACAGACGGGATTATTCTTCCACGCTACCAGCCGACAATAACAACTATGGATACCCATCAGTTGCCGGTAGCTTCATTTTCTCTAACATCATGCCAAAAGCCAAATGGTTGTCGTTCGGTAAAGTCCGGTTAAATTATGCACAGGTTGGCAACAGCCCTGGTTTCGACCAGTTGGTTGATAACTACCTGGTATTGTCTCCGTTCAATAACCTCACAACTGCCGTTCCCACAACCCAGAAAAATCCTGAGTTGAAACCTGAAATCACAAAGAGTATTGAAGGTGGTCTCGAAATGTACTTCCTCGGCAGAAGGTTAGGATTTGACCTGGCATTGTATAAAACCAATACCATCGACCAAATTCTTCCGCTTCCCGTTTCAACCTCAACCGGCTACAATGTAAAAATCATCAACGCCGGTGAAATTCAAAATTCCGGTGTCGAGTTAGCCCTTCACGCGACAGCTATAAAATCCAAAAATTTCAAATGGGATATCACCCTGAACTGGTCAATAAACAGAAACGAAGTAGTTAGCCTGCTCGAAGGCGTTAGCACCCTGCAATTAGGCAGATTCCAAGGTGGCGTTACCATCAATGCCATGGTTGGACAACCTTATGGTGTTATCTACGGAACAGATTATGTGTATGACGACAATGGAAACAAAATAATCAATGCCACAACGGGTGCATACAACAGAACAGCTACTTCCGACAAGGTTATTGGAAATGTTAACCCCGATTGGCAAGGTGGTTTGTTAAATACCCTGACTTACAAAAACTGGGCATTCGGCTTTTTGATCGATGTTCAAAAAGGTGGGGATATTTTCTCACTTGACATGTATTACGGACTTGCAACCGGCTTGTATTCAGAGACATCCTACCTGAACGATCTTGGAAATCCGGTAAGAGACCCAATCGTTTGGGTTGATCCTCTGGATAAAAGCAAAGGATATGCTGCAAACAGCGGTGGTTTTATCAATGAAGGTGTAAATCCTGACGGAAAAACCAACACCACGAGATTGGCTGCTTCAAACTACGGCGCATTCGGTTATTCAAAACTTCCGAATAAGGCCTTTGTGTATGATGCCAGTTACGTGAAATTACGCCAGGTTTCTTTGTCATATACCATTCCTCCATCTGTGTTACAAAAAACCTTCATCACCGGAATTACCCTTACTGCTGTTGCTTCCAACCTCTGGATAATCTTCAAGAACCTGCCTTATGCAGATCCTGAATCAGGATTGGGTGCAGGAAACCTTCAGGGATATACTACAGGATCCTTGCCTTCGACACGTGATTTTAGTTTAAACTTGAAACTCACCTTCTAAATAAAAAGTTATGAAAAATATATTTGCAATTTTCCTGACCCTCTTGATATTTTCGGCCTGTACGAAACTTGAAGAGTTGAATGTTAACACCAAAGACCCAACGAAGGTTCCGGGTGAATCATTGTTTACCTCAGCTCAGCTGCGTCTATCAAATCAGATGACGACCCCCAATGTTAACAGTAACATTTTCCGAATGTTCGCTCAGCAATGGACAGAAACCACCTACATTGATGAAGCCAATTATGACATTACCACACGGCCAATTCCCGGAAATTTCTGGAATTCAATGTACCGGGATGTTCTGATGAACCTGAAAGAATCTTCAAAGGTTCTGGCCGCCGATGGCAACCTGCCGGGCGATGCCCCTGCAGTTCTGACAAACAAACTTGCCATTGTCGAAATCAACACTGTTTACACCTATAGCGTACTTGTTGAAACATTTGGCAATGTACCCTATACCGAAGCGTTGAACCAGACAGTTCTTCTGCCGAAATACGATGACGGTCTGACCATTTACAAGGACCTGATCAGCCGTTTAAGTGCAGCAATTGCCTCCTTGGATCAGACCGAAGGTAGTTTTGGCGGCACCGACAACATGTATCATGGTGATGTTGCAAAGTGGTTTAAATTTGCCAATTCGCTGAAGCTTCGGATGGGGATGCTCCTTTCTGATGTTGATGCCACCCTGGCAAAAGCAACCGTAGAAGCTGCTGCACCAAATGTAATCACCTCCAATGCCGACAATGCCAGAATGGCATACATGAGCGATCAGCCAAATAACAATCCGGTGAATGAAAACCTCGTAAACAGCGGAAGAAATGACTTTGTCCCAGCCAATACCCTGGTTGATATGATGAATGATCTGGCCGATCCGCGCTGTGGTTTGTATTTTACCATGATGGCTGACTCAACCTATGCTGGTGGAATTTATGGAGCCTCAAACGACTTCACCAAATTTTCGCACGTAAATCCTACAATTACAGAAGCTACCTACCCTTCCAACTTTTTCGATTTAGCCGAAGTTGAATTTTTACTAGCAGAAGGCGCTGAGCGTGGCTTTAGTGTTGGCGGTACCGCAGAAACTCACTACAATAACGCTATTACAGCATCCATTGAAGATTGGGGTGGTTCGTCCGATACAATTGCTGCCTACCTTGCCGACCCCAAAGTGAAATATTCTACTGCTACCGGTGACTGGAAACAAAAAATCGGCACGCAAAAATGGATTGCACTTTTCAACCGCGGATTTGAAAGCTGGACTGCCTGGCGTATGCTCGACTTCCCGGCTCTGTTACCTCCCGAAACTGCCGAACCACCGGGCAGTATTCCAATACGTTTAACCTATCCAACCACTGAGCAAACGTTAAATGGCGCAAATCGTGCTGCTGCAGCTGCTGCTCTTGGAGCAAAAGGTGATGTTGTTGACCAAAGCCTGTTCTGGGATGTTAAATAATAACCCTGCATCATGATAAAAAAAAGGCTGCCTTTCGGCGGCCTTTTTTTAACCCTGCCCTGAAGGGCAGGGTTAGTTCTGAAGGGCAGGGTTAGTTCTGAAGGGCAGGGTTAGTTCCGAGGGGCAGGGCTAACACTGAAAGCCCGGATTAGAAATCACGAACCCAGCACCGACGTTTGATGTTTACCCGGGCATCGTAATTTTTCCAGATGGACAGGGCTTTGTTGTTATCTTCAAGTTGAGGATGGGTAAGCGCCACCTTGATACCGGCGTCAATATACGCTTTGGTTAATTCCTGATACACCATTGCCAGAATTCCCTTTCCCTGGTAATCGGGTCGCACGCCAATGAGATACATATGGATCGTGTCATTTTTACGCATGGCACGCAGCAGGTGTAAAAACCCAAACGGGAACAATGAACCGTTTGCTTTTTGAAGCGCAAGTGAAAGGCTGGGCATGGTTAAACCGAAACCAACAACATCGTCCTTTGAATCGATCACAAGAGAAACAAATTCAGGCCTGATAAATCCAAAGTACTGTTGTGTATAAACATCCATCTGTTTCTTTGTCAGGGCTGTAAAACCATACAAATCCTGAAAGGCTTCATTGTACATGGTAAACATCTTCGTGGCATAAGGCCTGATCTCCTTTGCCTTTCGTGGCTTTAACAAATGCAGATCATATTTTTTCAGCACAATCCGGGTCATCCGTTCAACTTTCTCAGGTATTTCACCCGGAACCCTGATCTCCAGCTGAACCCAATCGGTGGCTTTCCTGAAACCAAGCCGCACCATGTGGTCATTGTAATAAGGGAAATTGTAGATGGCCGCAAGACTGGAAATCTGGTCGAAGCCTTCTATTAACATTCCTTCCGGATCCATGTCGGTAAATCCCAATGGTCCGTGAATGCCTGACATGCCTTTGCTTCTGCCCCACTCACTGACCGTTTCAATCAGTTTCCCTGACACTTCATAATCATCAATAAAATCGATCCAGCCAAACCGCACCAGCCCAGCGATTCAGCGAGAATATTTTTTTACTTTTCCAACACATAGCTTGATGACAA
>DYQT01000418.1 GCA_020719165.1 Draconibacterium orientale
TTTTGTCTTTTGATACAGTGGCTTTTATTTTCCTGAACCCGTATTTCATATAGGCATGTACTTGATCAGGTAAAAATGTAAGGGTATTGGTTTGATTTGATAAAAATTCCCCCAGCTTCTGAGCCGGAGCCCATGCGCTTGTCTTTCCGTTTTCGCTAAAATAATGCTTTGTACGGTTATGCTCATTTCGATATTCCTGGATCAAAGGTTCCAGATCAGGAAGCCTGATATCCAGACACGTCACAGTGATCTTCTCTTTTATCCCGTGATTGAAGATGTAACCCGGGACAGTCTTCACAATCCTGTCTTCAAATGCCTTGATGATCCTGATTTCAAAATTATGCAGACTGCGGTGGGAAGACTCAAGATGTGCCTTGTCTTTGGGTGAACTGACCCTTGAAAAGTCCGGTGCCATATAGAAGCCATCAGGGATGGAATGCTCAATATTTAAAGCGTTAATGGGTCTTTTAAGGTTCAAAAATCCCTTGGCATTATCGGGCCTGAGGCGGATTGTTTTCTGGGGGAACGGGGTCTCCAATAAGAATCGGGTAAACAGATCCACAGAGTTCATACTGCTTTCCGTAAAATAAGCGTGAAGCGTGAACATGTACCGGGAACCGGTATCAAACATTTCAATGACCTGGGGGGACTGCCAGTTGCCGTGGTTGTCTTTGATTTTCAAATATCGAAATCGGCAGCCGTCCACCTGGATCAGATCAAAGACCGGTTCTGATTTAAAGGTGTTTTTTGCCGGGATATCCTCTTCAAAATCCGGTTTTTCAAGGTAACATTTGAGATTCTCTTGATGGACACACCGCCTGAGTGCGGCAAGGCTGATGGACCTGCCCAGTTCCTCTTCAAGAAATTGGTGATAATTTTTAATGGTTCTGGCCTTTTGGGTGATGAAAATAAACCCCTGGGATGAGGGGTCACAGGAGGCTTTGACCATTTCTGCAAACCGCCTTCTGGTTTGTTCATCAATGGAACGGGTCCGGCCGCTGCACTTTCGGCCTTCCATGATCCCTTTTTCAACCAGTAAAAGAGGGGCCGGGATCATGCCGGTTTTCCGGTACTGGTCTTTATAATATTTTTTGGCCCTTCTCCTGGCAGTTCCGCTCTTGTTCATGATCTTTTTATGGAGCAAAAGATAAAACCGTTCATCAATGCTCACCTTAAGATACTTTCTCTTATGACCTGGTTCCAAAACAATGCCGCCTGCCGGGAGGTCTTCTGCCAGTGGCCGTGTTGTGCCACACGGACCTGTTCCAGCATCAATTGCACGACGGCCATGTAGTCACTGCTGATCTGACCGCTCAAATCGACGGGATTGTTTTTCTCCTGGGGCCGGATGAATTTTTTGATGTTCAGTGCGGTGATTTCCATGCCGCTGTTTAAAAAGTTTTTCCAGACCCTGCGTTGCTCTACATACTCCAGTTGCGCCAACGGACGGATCTGGCATTCATTGCCCGGCAGAATGTCGCCAATTGGCGACAAATTGCAGATCACCTCATAGGACCTGATCATGCGGTACGCCTGGGATCTGCTCATATCCCACCGTGCCCTGACATAGGCTTCAAAGGTTTCAAAAAGGGCCAGTTTGAACAACCGGTTTTTCCGGATTTCGT
>DYQT01000161.1 GCA_020719165.1 Draconibacterium orientale
GTAAAATGAGATTTGTTTCATACCTCGTATCGGGGTGCAAGTCGGGTTAATATTTTATTTCGACAATTTCATACTTTCGCATTTGACGATACGAGAAGCAAAGAAAAGTCACCGCTGCATGTGCGCAGAAATTTTTCACCATGAAGACAAACAGCAACATTAAATGACCTTATCGAGGCTTTTAAAGCAATATCCCAGGTTTAAAAAGTGCTCAAGAAACCGTGGCAGTGCATATCGTACATTGGCCATGGCTTTCTGACTGTCGTGAAAAACCACAATAGCGCCATTGCCGGTATAATCAATGGCGTTTTTCAGACATTGTTCCGGGGTGGTATGCCGGTGAAAATCCCAGGTAAGCACCGACCAGAGGATGAACCGGAAATCGTTGCGCAGGAGAAAATACTGGGATGGGGTAAAACGGCCATAGGGGGGCCGGAAAAGTCGCGTATCGAAATATTCGCCGCAACGTGACACATCATCCAGATACAAACCAGGAGGTGTGTGCCAACCGTTGAGATGGTGAAAAGTATGATTTCCAAGCGCATGCCCCTCCTCCTTAACCCGGCTGAAAACATCAGGATACTTGCGCACATTGTCGCCAACCATGAAAAAAGTGGCTCTGGCATTGAATTTTGCAAGAATGTCAAGCACCTCCGGGGTAGCTTCCGGAACAGGCCCATCATCAAATGTCACATAAATAACCTTTTCCGGCCCGGGCAATTCACATACGAGATATTCCGGACTGAGCCATCTCAGAAAAAAGGGAGCCCTGACTGCAGACATGGTTTTCAGGGTTGATACACCTTTTCAACGTATAAATCGTAGTATTTCTTGAGAGTCGCCTCCACTTCGGTAGCCAGTTTATCCTGCTTCGCCTCTCTCAGGGTACCCCCAAGCCGCTGCAGGGTATAAACCGCCTCCTGCATGTTCATGTCCATTGCAACCAGATCCTTGTCGGGGAATGAAAAAAAGTAGGCAAGGTCGGCGGCGGCATTTTTATGAAGATTTTCTGAGATTTCAGTTGCTCTGGCAGTTTTTCCAGTACGATAATAGCCACTGATAAGCGGCACAGTAAAGAAATCGTACCCGACAACTGTTTCAGGCATCATTTCAAAACTGCGGTCGAGCACTTTTTGCGCAGAATCAATTTTCCCTTCACGAATCAAAGCATCGGCCAAACGGCCATACAGACTGCGCATATTCATAACCATCCTGGCATTGGTCTCATCGATGTAAACCGCCGGACTGTTGAGGTTTCCAAATTTAAACCGGTTCATCAGATTGTCGTACATGGCATCGGTGTTTACCTCGCCAATTTGTCCGTCGGCATTGCTGGCCTGCACCGGTAAAAGCCTGTAAGCAAGCCCTTCAAGCTGGAAGTACTTGTCGAGCCCAATGTAGGTGTCGGCACCTGTCGTCATAACAAAATAGACCGGACGTTTCCAGTCATTGGTAGCAAGCAAATCCATAATCATCAGGTTGGCCTTCTCCACTGCCTGCGCTTTGATCTCCCAACGAATCGTGTCGAGCCGGTTGATGAATTTCGGGGCAATACTTCCGGTTTTCATTAGTTCGGCAGAATCGTAGGTGACCATAAACTTCTTTGTTGGGAAATAGTCGATCATGCCTATCTGCGAGGTGTTCATTTTCAGCTTGGTATCGTCCTGTGCCAGGATGCCAAACAAAGCTTTCACATCTACGTAGGTATCTTTTAATCCTTCGTCTTCGATGAGGTAGGTAACATCATGCGTTCCCTGGCGATATTTATCTTTGGTAAGAGAAAATGGCACCGGTTCTGAATCATAGGCTTTTCGTTTCATCTGGTCGATGTACCATTCGGTATTGAGCAGGCTGAGATTGACCACACGCACATCGGTACGGATTCCTTCAACCTCCTGGGCGTACCAAAGGGGGAAAGTATCGTTATCCCCATTGGTAAAGAGAATGGCATTGGGGGCACATGAGTTGAGATAATTTTCGGCAATGGCCAGGGCCGTGTAGCGGTTTGACCGATCGTGATCATCCCATCCCTGCTGAGCCATGAGTGAAACCACCCCAAAACCCATTAATACCGAAAGAACAGAAGCAATGGCTGCACCGGTAAATCTGCTGAACCATCGCTCTATTTGGATGATGCCCAGGCCGATCCAGATGGCAAACGCATAAAAAGAGCCGGCAAAGGAGTAGTCGCGTTCGCGGGGCTGGGGAGAGTGGGAGTTCAGATAGAGAACAATCGCAATGCCCGTCATAAAGAAGAGGAGAAAAATCACCCAGGCGCTTTGCTTGTCATTCCGGTAGGTGTAAAAAATACCGATCAGCCCAAGCAGTAGCGGCAGAAAATAAAAACTGTTATCCGCTTTGCTTTTGCGGCTGTCGGGAACATCCTGAGGGCCAAGCCGCATTTCATCAATAAAACTGATCCCGCTTTTCCAGTTTCCGTCAATTTTATTGCCCATGCCCTGTGTGTCGTTTTGTTTGCCAACAAAATTCCACATGAAATAACGGTAGTACATATGCACAAGCTGGTAATTCCAGAAGAAGGCCAGATTTTCAGAGAAGGTTGGCACATTACGGGTTTCGCTTTTTTCGCCATTCTGCAGCTCTATCGGAACCCCCTTTACACGGCCCCAACGTATGTATTCATTTTCAAAACGGGGTTCACACTGGTCCCACATGCGTGGAAAAATTGTTGTAAACCGGGGGTCGTAAACCGGGAGAGCCTTTTCACGCTTATCGGTAATGATATACTTTCCAGTTTTGGTATCCTTGGCAAACACTGGATTTCCGTCGACACGGTCGATAACGGGGGCATTGTAATATTGTCCCTTTACCAACGGCCAGTCCCCATATTGTTCCCTGTTGAGGTAAGCCAGCAGATACATGGCATTTTCGGGATTATTTTCATCAATGGGCGTATCTGCGTTGCTGCGAATCACCAGGAGCAGGAATGAGGAGTAGCCCACCACAATAAATGTAATGCCAAGGATAATGGCATTCCACACCGGTTTTCCCTTTTTTCTGGTATAGAAAAGCCCCCAGATGATACCGCTGATTAAAAGAACGAAATATATGATTGTTCCGGAATTGAAAGGCAGTCCCGCGAAATTGATGAAGAATAGCTCAAACAGGCCGGCCAGCTTAATAATCCAGGGAATGATCAGGTACATTACCACCGCAAGAATGAGGATAGAAAGAATCGCAGTTATAACCATTCCCTTCCAATCGGGTTTTGGATATTTTTTAAAATAGTAGACAAAGGTGATGGCAGGAATGGCCAGCAGGTTAAGTAGGTGAACCCCGATGGAAAGGCCCATCAGGTAAGCAATCAGGATGAGCCAGCGGTAGGCATGCTTTTCGTTGGCGTGTTCCTCCCACTTGAGCACGGCCCAAACAACAATAGCGGTAAAAAAGGACGACATGGCATACACTTCCCCTTCAACCGCCGAAAACCAGAATGAATCGGTAAAGGTGTAGGCCAATGATCCGATCAGGCCGGCGCCCATCGCGGTCCACATTTTCTGGCTGGTCATCTCACCTTGTTTGAGAACTATTTTTTTTGCGATGAGGGTGATGGTCCAGAAAAGAAACAAAATGGTAAATCCGCTGGCTAAGGCCGACATGGTGTTGACCATGCGTGCCACCATGGTCAAATCTCCGAAGGCAAACAGGGAGAAAAAGCGTCCGATCAACTGGAACAACGGAGCTCCCGGCGGGTGACCAACTTCCAGTTTGAAGGCAGTAGCAATGTATTCACCACAATCCCAGAAACTCATGGTAGGTTCGGAGGTGAAAATATAAATGGCGGATGCTATCGTGAATACGGTCCACCCCAGGATGTTGTTGATCTTTTTATAGCTATTCATGAAACATGGCTTAAAGGAAGGCAAAGGTAGGAAAAATAGCAACATTTTTGTATTTTTGCCGGGTATTGTAAAACCTTCGGACATGAATAAACTTGTATTGATACGCCATGGTGAAAGCACCTGGAACAAAGAAAACCGTTTTACCGGCTGGACAGATGTTGAATTATCTGAACGCGGCATCAAAGAGGCCATTGAAGCCGGGAAAATTCTGAAAAAAGAGGGATTTGAATTTAAAGTCGCCTATACCAGCTACCTCACCCGTGCCCTCCGCACTTTGTGGCTGGTACTTGAGCAGATGGATCTTCAGTGGATTCCTGTGGAGAAAAGCTGGCGTTTGAATGAGAAACATTATGGGGTTTTACAAGGATTAAACAAGTCGGAAATGGCCGAGAAATACGGTGATGAGCAGGTTCTGATCTGGCGTCGGAGTTATGATGTTCGTCCTCCGGCTCTCGATATGGACGACCCGCGTCATCCGCGTTTTGACCATCGCTACCGCGGTCTTGATCCGAAAGACATTCCCGGAACGGAGGCCTTGAAAGACACGGTTGAACGAATTGTTCCTTATTGGAAAGAGCAGATGGAACCGGCGCTCGCCAGGCACAAACAGATCGTGGTTGCCGCCCACGGCAACAGTCTTCGCGGAATTCTGAAATATTTGAAAAACATCTCCGACCAGGAGATTGTCGGCATCAACCTTCCTACCGGAATACCGTATGTGTTTGAATTCGATGACAAGATGAATTTGCAGAAAGATTATTTTTTAGGCGACCCTGACGTTATCAAAAAACTTATGGACGAAGTAGCCAACCAGGGAAAAAAGAGATGATAAAACGCTGGGTTATCCCCGACATACACGGCTGCATAAATACCGTTACCTCACTGGTTAACGAACTCATCAAGCCCACCCGCTACGATGAGTTGTATTTTCTTGGCGATTATGTTGACCGTGGCCCCGACTCGAAAGGGGTGATCGACTTCATCAGGGCTTTGCAGAAAGACGAATACAATGTAACCGCTCTGAAAGGAAATCATGAAGATTTCATGGTTGAGTTGTACGATGCCGAAAAGAGATCGAAAAATGCCTGGTGGCATAATTTCGGAAATAAAAAACACAAAGCCTGGGTTGAAATCGGAGGAAAGCCAACACTTGCCAGTTTTAATGTACCACACATCCGCGATGTGCCGGAGGATTACATTGAATGGATGCGAAACCTCCGGCATTTTGTGGAACTTGATCATTTCGTGCTTGTTCATGCCGGGCTGAATTTTAAAAACGAAAATCCTTACGAAGATCTCAGGGCGATGCTGTGGCTGCGGGAATATGAAATTATTCCTGAAAAGATTCGAAACCGGCGCATCATACATGGTCATGTGCCGGTGAATATGGAATTGATAACCCAGTCAATCAACAATAAAGTATACAAGTTCATCGATCTTGATAACGGACCGTATATTACCGGGAAAGATGGGTTTGGCAACCTTGTGGCGCTGGAGCTGAACAGCATGGAGATGGTGATTCAGTATAATATGGATATGTAGCAATGCAAGCGATGCAAGCAATGTAAGCAATGCAAACAATGCATACATTGCAGGCGGTGTTTGAGGTTGGTTGGCAGGATGCGGTAGTTTTAATTTTCAATTTGTCCTGTTTTCCGCTCTTTTGAAAATTGTGCTCTGTAATGCCTGATTTTACTGAAATTGATTTGCTGAATGGGTGTCCATTGAGTTATTTTCATTCTTTTTTTGAAAAAAAAACCTGAACACTATTACCTTTTTCATTTTCCGATTAAGCATATAAGTTCTCCACGGTTCACTGCCTTTATGATAAAAGGAAAACCACTTAGGCACTTAGGTCACCAAGTATCACTGAGAAAAATTGAAGATAGAACCAGGTTATCAGGCGTGTCTTTTAGATGAATTGAAGGCAGTTGGCTTCATGATTCCCCTCCTAAAAGCACAACTTTTATCACATCTGAAACTTACAGCGAAACCGAATGGGTTATTGATCAACTTTTAATGTGAAAACATTGCGGAATCTGTGGTACCATTGGTAACAGAAGGTTTTGGAAAACTACCAAATACTTAGTGTTCCTGCGTGTTCTCAGTGCCTGAGTGGTTATAGGAAATCCAAGAAAACCACTAAGGCACTTAGGTCAATATGCAATGTATACAACGCAAACATTGCAGGCGGTGTTTGAGGTTGGTTGGGAGGATGCGGTAGTTTTAATTTTCTATTTGTAGTCTCGTTTTATCTGGAAATCATTTTTTTCAGGTTCTCCTCAAGCTTTTCTTCAATCGGAAGATAGTTGTATCCCGTCCAGAACTGTTCATCCGCTTTTCCAACTATCTGATCCCACCGCTGATTAACGCCAATGGATTTATCCCCTTTGAAGTTTTTTATCTTTTCCCGATCGCGGGTTGCTTCGGTTACGACAACTTCATTTTTGTGTGCAAATTTCACCCGCTGCTGTCTAACCGGATGGATAAACGTAAGCCAGTTCTCTACCCGGATGGTATTCAGATAATATTTACCATTTCGGGATGAATAGGTGGTGGTCCACTCCATGATGGGCATCTCCTGGTACCAACCGGTTGTGTTCAGAATGGTGTAAGGACGTCTGAATTTATCCTTTTCAAACTGGTCAAATGCCTCAAAACTCGGTTTCTGGGTAATCTTCAACAAAGCAAAATCGGCAGCGTTGATAAAGAGTTCTCCCTTCCACAAGGTCTCCTTCACCCCTTTTTTCTGATCAAACCAAATGTGATAGATCTTGCCTCCTTCGGGTTTGACAAGTTCTTCGATCTTAAATTTATAGTACTGAAAAAGCTTTTCATCAAGAACCGTATTGTGGTAAAATTCGACAAAATCATGGATAAAATTGCAGCCCAGGCAGCCCGCGCTCTTCCCCAGATCGCCGATGGAATTTACCAGATTGGTGTCCGAAATAACCCGTCCTTTAAGCAACAACGGAATATTTGACTGGCGGCTTCTCTCCTTTTCCTCCTTTCTCGGATATTGCCCGTAACCTGTTTTTAAATCCTCGATGATGGCCTCCGTAAATTCAGCCAGCCTCCCTCCGGCAAATTTCTGCGACCTGACAAAGGCGGTCAGAATTAACGAGTCGTTCCCATAATTTTCGGATATGTTGGCAACAACCCTCCGGATTACCTCCTCGGCCGACATGGCAATGATCTCAACCTCGGCAAGTTGAAGAGTCCGGGGTGTTAAGGGCAGCCGAACCTGGTTTGCTGTAACTTCCGGAATCGGAAATTTCAAGGTTTCATAACCCAGGTATGCAACCTGGAGAGTATCACGGGCAAACAGGGTGGGTATGTCGAGTTTGAACCGGCCTTCCTCATTGGTTGCCGTTCCTATCGTGCTGTTTTGTAGGGAGATTTGGGCAAAAGGCAATCCATTCCCGGTCACCGTATCGAATATAACGCCATAAACCGTTACAACATCCTGTGATACGGCACCATCCGGGGAGAAAAAGAGCCAAACAACCACCAGCAGTCGCAAAAAACTGACAAATTTCATTGGCAGAATATTTTTTTAAAGGTAAAACATTTTTTTTGATGGTATCTTTATACCATGAAAATGATTCTGAGCAGTTTGGCAACAATCATCATGCTTCTGGCAGGATTTCTTCCAGTGTTTCCGCAGGGAAGCTGGAATCCTGCAGGTGCCGACCTGAGCTTTCCCAGAACCCTGCTGGACAGCATGGATGTTCCAATTATTCGCGAAACGCTTGGTGCGAATGAGATATTACCGCTATATCAATCAATCTGGCTGAATGCAAACAGCCCCGTTCCGATGGATAATACCACTGATGAATTCCGGCTGGCTCGCGCGATGATTGCCAAAGAGGCGGCCTTTGCAGTTTTAATGAACCGTAAATTTGATCAGGGCGCCATTGCCCCTCTTTCAACCAGTGAACGGGATTCCCTCATCCGGAAGAGCCTGCACCTGCTTGAAAACATGAATACCCGCGTGG
>DYQT01000419.1 GCA_020719165.1 Draconibacterium orientale
TGCAGGTGGAAGCGGGCTATATTTATGCAAAAATCACCGGCTCCGATCCATTGGAGGCCAACCTTTCGAACAATGCTGCTGTGCAGTATTTCGGTGGCAACATCCTGGTTTTAAACCCAATTGCAGATGTTGAAGTGAATGAAGATACCCCACCTTTTGAAGTGGCTAATCTGATGCAGGTTTTTCAAAATGTTGATCAAACAGCGATGACATTTTCGGCTCAATGTAATGAAGAAAACGTCATGTTAGAAATTTCACCGGATAACAAACTCAGTATATCGTTGGGAATAAATTGGTTTGGAAGCGCTACAGCCATTGTAAATGCCAACAATATTTACGGATTGATGGCCACCGATACTTTTCAGATTGTGGTTTTGCCTGTAAATGATTCTCCCATTTCCAACGCAGGTGTTGATAATCGGGTTCAGGAACTTACATCAGTTCAACTGGATGGCTCCAATTCTACCGATATCGAAAATTCACCATTAACCTATCATTGGAGCGCTCCAGCCGAAATTGTTTTCGACAATTCAACCCTTGTCAATCCAACCTTTGTTGCACCGGATGTTGATGTTGAAACTGAATTTATCATCACGCTGGTAGTAAACGATGGTGAACTCAATTCACAGCCCGACACGGTTATCATTACAGTGTATCCCCTTCTTGAACAAAAAATGGGATTACACGCCGGATATCAGATGGTTTCATCGTATTTGATTCCGCTGAATCCGAATTTTAAAACCGTGATGACGGACTTGTTGGATAACCTGAGCCTGGCAAGAAATTCAGCCGGTTTGCAGTTGATAAAATTGGGACAGGTTTGGGTAAATCAGATTGGCAACTGGCAAACCATTGAGGGCTATCTTGTAAAAATGAATGATGGCGACAGCCTTACCATTACCGGTGAAGCCATCAATGCACAAACACCCATACCTCTCAAAACTGGGTATCAGATAATTAGTTATCTAAATGATACACCCATGAATGCAACAACAGCCTTTGCGGGAATTCTTGACAACCTGAAACTGGTGAGGAATTCAGCAGGTGTTCAAATGATTAAACTGGGCGGTGTTTGGGTGAATCAGATTGGTAATCTGAAGCCAGGAGAAGGCTATTTGGTAAAAATGAACAATCCCGACACCCTTATTTATCCTGTACCTGCCCAAAATATGTTGGCTTCCGAAAAGACAATGCCTTTGCATTTCAGGGTTTTTGATGGAAATCCCGTTGAGCCGGTCTGGACTATTTTTGTTAATCCTTCCGGTTATGCAAAGGGGGATGAAATTGGAGTATTTGATGGCAACACACTTGTGGGAGCGGGTGTAATTGGCTCAGAAAATATCCTCGAAAATTCCATTCCTGTTTTTAGTAACCTTTACAAGCAGGGCAACACCCCGATCATTAAAGTATGGAAAAAAGCAGAAAACCGTGAATACGAAGTTTCAGAATTTGTATTTGAAACTCCTTATGATGATGCCTGGTCGGGTAAAACCTTCCCTGAAGAAGATGGCAGTTACAGCCTTTTGTATGGTTCAATTACTGGTTTGGAAGGAGATGTTGAGGGCAATGGAAGAGATATCCGGATATTTCCAAATCCGACCCATCGCTTTGTAAAT
>DYQT01000162.1 GCA_020719165.1 Draconibacterium orientale
TTAATTACCGCATAAAACTGTTAATAACGTTAATATTTACAACTGATTAGTTACTAAATTTTAATTACATGGAAGCATACGGAAAAATATTTGTAGTTGTAGCAGTACTCGCAGTTATCCTGGTTGGTGTGTTCATTTATTTGTTCACCATCGACCGGAAGCTTCGGAAATTGGAGAAAGAGATTGAGGAAAAATCAACCCAAAATAAAAAATGAAAACCATCCATATCATTATAATTCTGGTATTGGTCGTGGCTGTCGCTGTCGTAATTTCGACTATGACCGACTCAAGCACCTATTCCGACTTTGCTGAGGCTGCCAAAAAACCGGGGAAAGAGTTGCACATCATCGGAAAACTCAACGTGGAAAAGCCGTTGGAATATGATGCTCAGAAAAACGCCAACCAGTTTTCGTTCTACCTTGTTGATGATAAAGGCGTTGAAAAGAAGGTGATCTATAACAATGCCAAGCCCCAGGATTTTGAGAAATCAGAAAAAGTTGTCGTCATAGGTGCCATGCAGGGCGATCAATTTATTGCCACAAGCCTGTTGCTGAAATGCCCGTCGAAGTACAATGACAAAAAGCCATCGAAATTCGGAAGTAAAAAGTTTAGTTAATGTGATGATGTGGTGATGTGCTAATGTGCTGATGTGCTAATGTGCTGATGTGCTGATGTGCTGATGTGCTGATGTGCTGATGTGCTGATTAATAAATGTTATTTAGCTGATAAAATCGTAAATCGTAAATCAAAAATCGTAAATCCTAAATGTCCTACAAATCCCTGGCAAGTTTCATAACAGCTTTGGAATCAGCCGGCGAGCTGGTTCGTATCAGGGAGTTTGTTTCTCCTGATCTTGAGATAACTGAAATTGCTGACCGGATGGTCAAAAATGGGGGCAAGGCGATGCTGTTTGAGAACAACGGTACCGATTTTCCTGTGCTTATCAATGCATTTGCTTCCGACCGGCGGATATGTCTGGCTTTGGGAATCAACACCCTTGACGACATTGAGCATGATCTGGCCCGGTTAATTAAGGATTTTCTGGGGCCAAAGGCTGGTTTCATGGATAAAATGAAACTTTTGCCAAGGTTGAAAATGGTGGCCTCATGGATGCCGAAGTCAGTTCGGGGACGAGGCGCCTGCCAGGAAATAGTGATGGAGAGACCTGATCTTTCCAAAATTCCGGTGTTAACCTGCTGGCCTGCCGATGGTGGGCCCTTCATTACGCTTCCGGCTGTGCATACCATCGATCCGGTTACCGGAATCAGAAACCTTGGCATGTATCGTATGCAGGTGTTTTCACCTGAAATGACCGGGATGCATTGGCACA
The DNA here is from genome assembly GCA_020719165.1 of Draconibacterium orientale. Classification (GTDB taxonomy): domain Bacteria; phylum Bacteroidota; class Bacteroidia; order Bacteroidales; family FEN-979; genus CAIVAT01. The sequence continues at coordinate 1,331 of DYQT01000162.1, forward strand.
TGCACAAAGGGTCGGCACGCCATTACCATCAATACAGGGAATTAGGCAAACGTATGCCGGTAACCGTCACCTTGGGTGGTGATCCGGCTTACACCTATGCTGCCACGGCGCCATTACCCGAAAACCTGGATGAATACCTGCTTGCAGGGTTTCTGCGAAAGAAAAGAGTAGAACTGGTTAAATGTTTGACCAATGAGCTTGAAGTTCCGGGCGATGTTGATTTTGTGATTGAGGGTTATGTTGATCCGGCGGAGGAGCTGATACTCGAAGGTCCGTTTGGCGACCACACGGGTTATTATTCATTAGCCGGTTATTTTCCGCGCTTCCACGTAACCTGCATTACCCATCGGAAAAACGCCATCTATCCCACCACTATTGTAGGCATACCTCCACAGGAAGATGGCTGGATAGGGAAAGCCACTGAACGCATATTTTTAACTCCGATCAAGATGACGGTTGCGCCGGAAGTAACCGATATGCATATGCCTGTCGAAGGGGTCTTTCACAACATCACCCTGGTCAGTATCAACAAGACATACCCCGGAAATGCTCCTAAGATTATGAGTGCTTTGTGGGGGGCCGGTCAAATGATGTTCAATAAAATAATGGTGGTAACAGATGCCGGGGTGCATTTAACCGACTATCTCTCCCTTGGTCGTACCATCTCAGAACAGGTTGATCCGATTGACGACATTCATTTCCTCCGCGGACCGGTCGATATTCTTGATCACTCCAGCAGTAAATACGCTTATGGCAGCAAAATTGGGATTGATGCGACCAAAAAGGTTCCCGAAGAGCTTCACCGCATCAGCCCCCCCTCCCCTCCAAGGGGCGGGGCCGGGGGAGAGGTCATGGATTTAAACCCCGGAAGGAACGTTGCCATTCAGACCAGCTTGATTTATTCCACATTTCCCGAAATCAGAGAAATCAGATCAGATTTTGCATCGCAGGGAATTTCTCTGGTGATTATTTCTGTTAAAAAGGAAAAAAAACATCACATACGCCAGCTGGCTGACGGGTTGCTTAGGAAAAATCTTCTGGGAGATGTGAAATTTTTCCTTTTCGTGGATGATCTGGTTGGCCTTGAATCGCTGTCGGACATCGTTTGGATCTCAGCTAACAATATTGATCCTATGCGCGATTGTTTTTACCTTGACGAAGAGCCGGGTACGAAATATCCTGCACTTTTTATCGATGCTACCCGGAAATGCCTGGAGTATGACGGCTTTCAACGTGACTGGCCGAATGTAACCGTGATGGATGACCATACCATTGAGATTGTTAATGGAAAGTGGTCTCGACTTCAGCTCGGACCTTTTATAACATCCCCGTCGATAAAATACAAACAACTGAATGTCAATATCGGAGCAGTTTCTTGCAAGAATTATTAGGATATTATTCCAATTTATTTTGTATTTTTGTCAGTTAATTCTTTTACATGAAACAAGCAAATTACCTCTTTATATTCTTTCTTTTTCTTTTTCTTATCCCTTTACCCACTTTGGCTCAGTTATCGGTGATCAAAGGGAAAGTAACAGATGAGAAAACGACCGATCCATTGCCTTATGTCAACATCGGGATCAAGGGTCAGACTACCGGAACCTTTTCAGATTCGAACGGGTCTTACCGGTTGGAACTGCCCAAAGGCGATTATGATCTGATTATCTCTTCTGTGGGTTATGAAAAGATGTCAAAGCATATTCATGTTGATGGCGCGAGATCTTATACCGTTGATCTGAACCTGACCAATATATCACAGGAGTTAGGTACTGTTGTGGTTTCAGCCTCCAAGTATGCCCAGAAAATTCAGGAATCCATCTCTTCCATTGAAGTGTTGAAGGCCAGAAGCATTGAAATTGGCAACCTGCCCAGCGCCGATAAGGCGATTGACAAGATGCCCGGAATAACCATTGTTAATAACGAACCTCAGATTCGGGCCGGGAGCGGTTTCAGTTCAGGACTTGGTTCCAGGGTGATGGTGATGGTTGATGAGGTGCCCCTGTTGCGCGGCGATGCCGGTCGTCCCGACTGGGCATTGTTGCCGATTGATGATGTTGATCAGATTGAGATCGTAAAGGGCGCATCTTCCGTTGTTTTCGGGTCATCTGCCATCAACGGGGCCATCAATGTCAGAACGGCCTGGCCAAAGGATGAGCCCGTTACCAAAATCATTACATTCCTGGGTGCCTACAGCAAACCTGACCGGAAATATGCCACCCCATGGACCGGAATGAACCCGCTTGTTTACGGGATTTCACTTACCCATTCGCAAAAATTTGACAACATTGATCTGGCCGGGGGTATAAGCTATTATAAAGATCAGGGATACATCGGAGGAACACCGGAAGACAAAGTAGCCGATACGGTTTTTAACAAGGGACAGTATAACAGCCGGGTGAAATTTTATTTCAACAGCAGGGTTCGTTCGAAAAAAGTTGATGGTTTATCTTACGGGATTAATGGAAATTTCATGTTCCAGGAGAATGCAGAAACCTATTTTTGGTACGATGCCGATACCAATATATACAGATCATTCCCGGGATCGTTGTCGCGGTTTAAAATATTCACGTTTTATGTTGACCCGTTTATCAAATACTATGCAAAAAACGGGGATGTGCACACACTGAAAAACCGGGTATATTACCTTAATTCCGACGGGTTATACAACCAGAGTTCACTCAGCATCACTGTTTTTAACGAGTATCAGTACACCCACAAATTCGACCTGAAAAAAGCAGGCCAACTGATTTTGGTAGCCGGTGTTGCCAATACCTTTTCATATGCCTTTGGCAAGGTGTTTTCAGGCGCCCTTGCGCCCGACGGAACACCCACAATGGGAGAAAACGGAACTTATACTGCCGAAAATTTTGCCGCCTATGCTCAACTGGAGGCGAAGTTTTTTAAACGTTTGTCGGTGTTGTTTGGCGGACGGTGGGAATACTATCATCTTGCCGATTTAACCGAAAGTAAACCCATTTTCAGGGCCGGGCTGAACCTACAGGCTGCCAAATCAACCTATTTACGCCTCTCGGTAGGGCAAGGCTATCGCGTACCAAGCATCGGTGAGCGATATATCACCACAACTTCGGGGAATTTTGGGTTCTATCCAAACCCTGATCTGGCTCCAGAGTCAAGTGTGTCATATGAAGTTGGGTTTAAGCAATTGTTCAAAATTGGCAAATTTGCGGGAATGTTTGACATCGCCGGATTTTACGAAAACTACGAAAATTATGTTGAGTTTAATTTTGGTTATTGGGGTAAAAATCCAAACCCGACAAAAGATGTGGGCTTCAAATTTTTCAACACAGGCCCGGCCCGTATCTATGGTATCGATGCCTCAGTTGCCGGCGAAGGCGACCTGTCGAAAAACCTGAACCTGAGTTTTATGGTTGGTTATACCTATTCAGTGCCCGAAGCGCTGGACCCGAATTACATTTTTTATGTAAATCCCAACAATGCGAAAAATTCCTTAACCTATCTGAATACCTCATCCGATACATCAGGGCATATTCTGAAATACCGTGTTCAGAGTTTGCTGAAGGCAGATGTTCAAATTACCTGGAAACGGTTTTCCACCGGTTTTGGAGGCCGTTATTACAGCTATATGAAAAACATTGACAAATTTTTCTACGATATTCTGGATGGACAAATGTTTGGCGTGAAAACCGGCATCAAAAAATATCGGGAGGAGCACAACAGCGGCACTTTCATTGTTGATTACCGGGTTAGCTACGCATTGAGGAGCTTTAAATTTTCGGTTATTGTGAATAATTTGATGAATACGGAGTTTTCGCTCAGACCACTCACAATCGAGCCACCACGAATGACTCAATTGCAGGTGATCTATAAAATTTGAATGCCGCCCGGCTCCCATCCCTTTTTTGTTGTGGATCCGGTTACTTAACACTTAACACTTAACACTTAACACTTAACACTTAACACTTAACACTTAATTCTAACCATTATGAAACATTTGTTTACCCTTGTCTTACTTGCATTGGCTCTGAATTCTGCCTATTCCCAGTCAGCTATTCTCAAAGAGAATGTTCAAATTCCCAACGGAGATTTTGAGAACTGGTACAATGTCGTTGTGAATCCCACATTGAATTACGATGATATTGGCACAGGCCCGACCGACAACTGGATGGCAACCCTTAACTCTCTGGCTGCCGTTCCGCCTCTGGCCGGAGGACCAGGCCCTGTTACTGTTTTTAAATCAACCGATAAATATGCCGGAACCTATGCAGCCAAGGCTGTATCTGCAAACTTTCCATTGGGGCCGGCAACGATTTTTATTCCAGGCATGATCGGAACTGCTCAGATGGACATGGTTGGCGTTCGTGCATTACTCGGAAAGCCTTGCAATGATTGCAAACCTCTGAATTTCAAAGGATATTATAAGTTCGAACCGGTGAACGGCGACTCCTGTTCTGCCGTGATTTTATTGTCGAAATGGAATACCGCAGCAAAAAAGCGGGATACACTTGGCTATGGTAAAATGGTGCAGCGCAATGCAGTGAGCACCTACACCCCGTTTGATATTACCATTAATTACACTTCAACAGAAATATCCGATACGATGACCTTGCTGGTAGTTTCCAGTGCCGGGTTTAATGTAATCAATTTCATGGGAAGCGTTGGTCAGCCCGGAACTACGATGTATGTTGACAACCTCACGCTCGAATATGCCAACGGAATACAACAGGTTCTTATGCCGGAGGTTGCCGTTACCACCTATCCGAATCCTGCTTCTGACGTCCTTCATGTTGATTTGAGCAAGCAGATAAAGAATGGTTCACTTGAAGTGTACAATGTTTCGGGGCGACTGGTTGGTTCGTATAGTTTGTCATCTGCAAACAATACCATACCTGTGTACAACCTGGTGAATGGCGTTTATTATTTCCGGTTGGTTTCGGGCAAAGAATTGGTGAATACCGGATCATTCGTGATTAAAAACTAAAAGACCTTCTCAATTTTTGATACCTAATTTAAACTCTTATGATCGAAGTAAAAACATCTCAGATGGCGATCGACCTCGAAGACAAATACGGGGCGCATAATTACCATCCATTGCCAGTCGTGCTTGCCAAAGGAAAAGGCGTTTTTATGTGGGACGTCGAAGGCAAACGCTATTATGATTTCCTCTCTGCCTATTCGGCTGTAAACCAGGGTCATTGCCACCCGAAAATTGTTGGAGCACTCATCGAGCAGGCACAAACGCTTGAACTTACCTCCCGGGCATTTTATAATGACGTATTGGGCGTTTATGAAAAATTCATCACAGAGTATTTTGGATATGACCGTGTGCTCCCGATGAATTCAGGGGCAGAAGGCGATGAAACAGCGCTCAAGCTGACCCGTAAATGGGGCTATAAAGTGAAGGGTATTCCCGAAAACCAGGCTAAAATAATCTGCTGCCGCGATAATTTCCATGGCAGAACGATCACGGTCATCTCCATGTCGAATGATCCTGATGCACGGAAAGATTTTGGGCCATTCACCCCTGGTTTTGAATCAATTCCCTACAACGACCTCCCCTCGCTGGCAAAGGCACTGGAAGATCCGAATGTGGCTGGATTCCTTGTTGAACCCATTCAGGGAGAAGCCGGTGTTTATGTGCCGGATGAAGGATATCTCCGGAAAGCGTACGATTTATGCAAGGCAAAGAATGTGCTGTTCATTGCCGATGAAGTCCAAACAGGTATTGCCCGTACAGGTCGTTTGCTGGCTTGTGACTGGGAAGGTTTTAAACCCGACGTGCTTATCCTCGGGAAGGCGCTTTCGGGAGGAGTTTATCCCATTTCGGCCGTGCTTGCCAATGATGATATCATGCTGTGCATACACCCGGGCGAACATGGATCAACATTTGGTGGAAACCCTGTTGCCGCAAAAGTCGCCATGGCTGCTCTGGAAGTTGTTCGGGATGAAAAGCTGGCCGAAAATGCTGAAAAGCTTGGCGCTATTTTCCGTGATGAACTTCGCAAGATCAACTCGCCTTACATCGAACTGGTTCGTGGCAAGGGTTTGCTGAATGCCATTGTGATCAAACCGTTCAACGGAAAATCGGCTTGGGATGTTTGTCTGAAGATGCGTGATAACGGGTTGCTGGCCAAGCCTACCCACGATCACATCATTCGTTTTGCTCCGCCTTTGGTAATAAACGAGGAGCAAATCCATGAGGCGGTTGAAATTATTCGCAAATCAATCAAGGAACTGGAATAGCGTATGCTATTTTGTCTTAAAAAGCCCCTGGATGTTCTCTCAGGGGCTTTTTTAATGAGTGAAGGTGACTGCAGGACTATTCAATCCGTATGATTTTTCCTGACTTCTGACATTTAGTGCGGTACATCTTACTTTGTCTTTCGTACTTTTCCCCATTATCCAACTTAGCCGTTTTAATGCTCGCTACAAATATTGCCAGCAATTCTGTTTGGTTTTCTGGTAACCACTCAGTACCCTCCCAAATAAAACTGGGAACA
>DYQT01000163.1 GCA_020719165.1 Draconibacterium orientale
GGAAACCCGAAATTGCGCTCTTTGCGGCAACTACTTCCGGAAGGGAGCTGGCTCCGCGGATTGGGATGAAAACCGATAGCGGAGTTACCGCAGATTGCACAGGACTTGAGATCGGGGAGTACATAGATAAAAAAGAGAAAGTAATCTATACCCCCATCCTGGAATCACGCAGGCCAACGTATGGTGAAAGTAAACTGGCAACAATTCTTGGTTTTGTTTGTCCGCAGATTTCGACAGCCCGCGCAGGTACATTTGAAGTCCCCAAAGTAGTTTTGGGACGAAAAGGGATCATTTCAAGTTTTGATCCTGTTCTTACAGATAAGGATTTTATTGTTGAAATTCTGAAAACGGAAAGAGGGGAAGGCGGGTTGGCAAATCTGTTCGAGGCCGACATCATCGTTTCAGGAGGCAGGGGTACCACAAACGACGGGTTAGGTTTGGTAAAAGCGCTTGCCGATGCTTTGGTGATGCAGGGCATCAATGCCGAATGGACAAGCAGCCGCCCGGTTGTGGATGAAGGTGTTGCAGAATATGCACGACAGGTAGGACAAACCGGTAAGACACTTCGCCCTAAAGTATATATTGCCATTGGCATTTCCGGGGCGATCCAGCATGTTGCGGGAATAAAAGAATCCGAAAAGATCATTGCCATCGACCACAATCCCAAAGCGCCGATTTTTCACCATGCCGATTTTGGAATCGTTGGTGAGTATCAGGATCTTTTACCGGAACTGATCGAACGGGTTAAAGCAGGATTTACGTTTGGAATTGAGGCGAAAAGGAATTTAATATAGAAGGCATCGTACTCATTGGAAATTCGTTAAGAAATCTGCTATCCAGCGTCAATTGTAACAAAGGCTGGCATCATGTAGATACGGAGATAAGTTCAAGTACATATCATAAGATGTTCTTTGTGATTTTTCGACTTGAATTCATTCCATATTCCTACTTTTGAAAGGAGAATAACGCTCTGAGTATGCAACTGACCCTGTTATCCCCCCGAAAATCTCTCAACAAGGCCTATCTCAAGGTCAAACCCTCGAGAAACGAGATTGAACTGTTCAAGGCAAACCTGGTCAAACTGCTTGATGGTGTTGACGAATCCGAATCGGAAGAGCATGTTAAAAATGACCTGAGCGATTTTCTAAGGAAAACGTTCTATCAAAATTTTTATATCAATACCAAAGGCCGGAATGACCTTGTCATCCACAATGGCACTGAGGCAAAGAGCCTTGCCGGGGTATTGATCGAAGCGAAAAAGCCTTCAAACAAAACCGAAATGATCCGGCACGATAATTTGAATGCCAAGGCATTTCACGAGCTTATCCTCTATTATCTGCGGGAACGGATCACCAACCACAACCTGGGGATCAAACATCTGATAGCCACCAACATTTATGAATGGTACGTATTTGATGCAGGTCTCTTTGAGAAACTATTTGCGCAAAATAACAATTTTGTCAAACATTTTACCGATTTTGAAGAAGGGCGGTTATCGGGAAACACGACCGACTTCTTTTACAAGCAAATTGCAGAGCCATTCCTGACAGGGCTTACCTCCGAAATTTGCTTTACCGCCTTTGATTTCAGGGAGTACGATAAACCATTGAGAAATGTCGACAAGAAGGACGATTCAAAACTCATCGCCCTTTTTAAGCTGCTCTCCCCCGAACATCTGCTGAAACTGCCCTTTACCAACGACAGCAATAGTTTAGACAAGACATTCTATGCCGAATTGTTGCATATTATCGGGTTGACCGAAACCAAAGAAGGCAGTAAAAAGCTCATTGGCCGTAAAAAGGAGGGAGAACGCAATTCAGGATCATTGATCGAAAGCGCCATTATCCAGCTCGACAACCTGGACAAAATCTCGCGGCTCGATAAGCCTGCTCATTTCGGCGAAACGACACAGGAACGCTTGTTTAATGTTGCATTGGAACTGTCCATAACCTGGATCAACCGCATCCTATTCCTGAAGCTTCTGGAAGCCCAGTTGATCCGATACCACAAAGGTGATCCGGCATTTGCTTTTCTTAATTGCGAAAAGGTTCAGAATTTCGATGATCTTAACACCCTTTTCTTTGGCGTTCTTGCCCGCATTCCCGCCGACCGTAATGAAGGTGTAAGAAAGATGTACGCGAATGTTCCTTACCTGAACAGTTCGCTGTTTGAACCCCCCCCTCTGGAGCATTCCTGTTTGTTCATCAGCCAGTTGAAGGATGATAAATTGCCTATAATAACATCAACTGTACTAAAGGATAATAACGGAAAAAAGTTCCTGGGTGCAATTTTTACGCTTGAATACCTGTTCAAATTTCTGGATGCTTATGATTTCGCCGGCGAAAGTTCGGAAGAGATCCAGGAAGAGAACAAGACGCTGATCAATGCCTCGGTTCTCGGGCTTATCTTCGAAAAGATCAACGGGTATAAGGACGGTTCCTTCTTTACCCCCGGATTTATCACGATGTATATGTGCCGCGAAACGATACGCCGGGCTGTATTTCAGAAGTTCAACAACCTGAAGGGCTGGGATTGCAGCGACATGGAAGGGTTGTACAATAAAATTGAAGACCGCAAGGAGGCCAATGAGATCATGAACCAGCTCAAGATTTGTGATCCGGCAGTTGGCTCCGGGCATTTCCTGGTTTCTGCGCTCAATGAGATCATTTCCATCAAAAGCGAGTTGAAAATATTGTCGGATAAGGCTGGAAAAAGACTCAAAGAGTATCACGTTGAAGTTGTGAATGATGAACTGATCATCACGGATGAAGACGGAGAATTATTTGAATATAATCCTGCCAATCCTGAAAGCCAGCGTATTCAGGAAACGCTTTTCCGGGAAAAACAGACCATCATTGAAAATTGTTTGTTTGGCGTGGACATCAATCCCAATTCTGTGAAGATATGCCGGTTGAGGTTGTGGATTGAGTTGCTGAAGAATGCTTATTACCTCACCCCCCAGGCCCCACTCCCCGGGGGAGAGGGGGAGCGGGAACTGGAAACCCTTCCCAATATTGACATCAACATCAAATGCGGCAATTCCCTGATCTCCCGCTATGCGCTGGACGCGGATATCAAACAGGCGTTGAAAAAAAGCAAGTGGAGCATCGACAGCTACCGGGTTGCAGTCATGTCGTATCGCAATGCAACCAATAAGGAAGAAAAACGGACCATGGAGCGGCTTATCGAATCGATTAAAACCGATTTTGAAACAGAAGTTGTTGCCAATGACAAACGCCTGGTACAATTGAAAAAACTGAATGGCGATCTTTTTAACCTTACCCAGCAAACATCACTGTTTGAGAGGAGCAAGAAAGAATTGGCATACTGGAATAAGCAGGTGGATGAACTGGCTGGCAAAATCAAGAAACTCGACACAGAACTCAAGGAGATCAAACACAATAAAATCTATGAGAATGCCTTTGAATGGCGGTTTGAATTTCCGGAGGTGCTCAATGATGAGGGAGATTTTGTGGGGTTCGATGTGGTGATTGGGAATCCGCCCTACATAAGACAAGAAGAGATAAAGGAGCAAAAACCATATTTAACCAACAACTTTGAAACCTATTCCGGAACGGCTGATCTCTATGTTTTCTTTGTTGAAAAAGGATTTGAATTACTAAAAGACAAAGGTTTGTTCTGTTACATCATGCCGAATAAATGGATGCAAACAGTTTATGGTAAGCCATTGCGATCTTTCTTGCTTAAAAATCAACTCCAATCAATTATTGATTTTGGTGATTTGCAGGTGTTTGATGAAGCAACAACCTATCCATGTATCCTGAGTGCTTCAAAACAAAAGCCATCGGAGGCGTTTTCTTCGGTTGCAATAAAAAGTTTACAATTTGAACAAGGATTTACTATGTATGTAAAATCGGCAGCCAGCAGGATTTCTTTTTCTGACTTGACAAACGATACATGGATGGTTACTGATATTCCAGAACAATCCTTGTTAAAGAAACTCAATACTAATGGTGTTAAATTATTTGATTACGTAAACGGCTTAGCGCATTATGGAATAAAAACAGGTCTGACTGAAGCATTTGTAATAGATGACACTACAAAAAAAAGTCTCATTCTATCGGATGGTAGATCAGCTGAACTAATCAAGCCATTTCTTTTGGGGAGGAATATCAAGCCATATGCGACCACGGAGCCAACAAGTTGGTTGATTTTGATTCCAAAGGGATTTACAATAAGGAGAAATTTGCCGGCATCAAATCCCAATCATGTGAGTGAGCCTCCACCCCATTATGGCGACATGCCATTCACAGATGCATGGGATTGGTTCTGTGGCAATTATCCTGCTGTCGCCAATCATTTATTACCCTTCAGGAAAAAGGCAGAAGAGAGATCAGATAAAGGTGATTTTTGGTGGGAATTACGCGCGTGTGATTATTACCATCAGTTTTATCGTGCAAAAATCATGTACCAGGTATTGCAAGTTAAGCCTTGCTTTATCTTTGACGAAAGTGGTTCATTTTGCAACAATTCGATGTGGATTATTCCGACTGACGATAAGGTCTTATTGGCCATCCTTAATTCAAGGATAGGCTGGTGGCTCATTTCCAAATATTGCACGGCCATTCAAAATGGCTACCAGTTAATATGGAAATACTTTGGGCAAATTCCAATTCCTCCAATCAGCGCTAATCAGGCGAAACCAATTGTTAAAATTGTCAATCAAATCCTCCAGGTTAAAATAAACAGCCCAGTTGCCGACACAAGTGCATTAGAAAAGGAAATTGACCAACTGGTATATGCGTTATATGGCTTGACGGAGGAAGAGATAAAGATTGTAGAGGGTAAGGGAACGGTTTAATTTTCAAATTGATAAGGATAAGCGATGCAAATTTGGGTACCGGGTAAAATCAACGATTGCAACCAGGTTCCGGATTTGGGCCACCCAGCGACTGAAAGAATACCTCATTAAGGGCTTTGTCCTGGACGATGAACGGCTCAAACTTGCCAGAAACAATTATTTCGATGAACTGCTTTCCCGGATCCGTGACATCCGCAGTTCCAAAAAAGTATTTTACCGGAAAGTGTGTGAGATTTACGCCACCAGCGCCGCTCAGGGAACTGAAAACGCTTCAGACGCTGAAAATGGGAGCTTCTGCCTATCTGACAAAAGAAACATCGTCGAAGGAGTTGATCATTGCTATTCAGACCGTGCTTTCTGGTCAGAAATACCTTACAAATTCAATTTCGTGCATCCTGGCCGAAGAGATCACTTTCAAGAACAATCTTACAGATTAGTTTTCCGCGCCTCCCGCCTTTTTAATTTCTACAGGAAAAATTCATAGAAAATGATTGGATTTCCACCCAATCAACATCAGAATACCCTTGACTATTTTTGAGGGAAACAGGGTAATTATTATATGTGAAATTGTCATACATTCGCATCCTGTCTTACTGAACTCATCGATTGATTATCGAAGTTTTTCTCTTTCACAATTTTCCGAGGGACTATACAAATGGAGATAAAATTCCAACACTTTTTATTCGCACTCCTGGCACTTGCCAACAGCATATCGGCAATCCCCATGTTTATAAGGATTTCAAAAGAGTTGCCACCCGGTGAGACGAACCGGTTATCATTGATTTCGACCCTCACCGCATTCCTGACGATGGTTATTTCCATGCTCACAGGAACGGTCATCCTACAGTTTTTCGGGATCAGCCTTGACGCTTTTCGTGTTGCCGGTGGGATTCTGCTGGCTGGTATCGGGTACAAGATGATGAACGACCCTCCATCTGAAAACCTGGATTCCGGCCAGTCTGTCCTGCCAAACATGATCTCGCTGGCTGTAATCCCGATCGGGATTCCCCTTACCACCGGTCCGGGGGTGATCACCACCGTGATTGTATTCTCGCAGGGCATTTTTGACTCCTTTGCACTCTTTATCGAACTGCTCCTGGCCATACTCGTGGTGACAGGCATTGATTACCTCTCCTTCCGCTATTCGCACAAACTGCTGGCAATCCTGGGAAATACCGGATTGAATGTATTCACCAGGGTATTCGGGCTCATTGTACTGGCCATCGGGGTGCAATTCGTAGCTGTCGGTGTTGGCAACCTCTTCCCCGAACTCCTCATCCGTCACTGAAAGAACAAGCCGGTTATTCTGAACATTGTTAGGGGAATCGCTCCTTTTCCTCCCTTTCTTTTCCTCCCATAGGAAAACTTCCCAGGCAATAAATGGATTTTCACCTATTCCGCATCAGGTTACCCTGCGGTACTTTTGCTGGACATACCGGATCGTTATACGGTGAAGACAACCAATGTTTTCGTCAGCAGCGCCAGGGGCGATTTGTATGAGGGAGCGCCATGGCCGTTTGGTAAAACATCCACATGAATCAGGAATGCAAATGAAAGTTACTTGGTGAAATTGATCTGTAATTTCATATGAAACGCAAAAAATAATTTTCTCCTGATAAAATCAAAATTCCAGACCAACCTTCTTTAGTTCTGTTTTCCCCTTACGAGTAGTGAAGGGAGTGAAACAGGCAAAAATCCCTTTCCGATAGACAGGTTTCATCTCCTGATAGGTTTTATCCGTGTCATAGATTTCAAGGTTGATCACCCATGTAGTAAACAGGCTTGTAAACTGGAAAAGCAGAATATCGTAAATTGCAGGGTCCAATATCTTCGGGCTGAGAGACTTTACCTCGACCAATGCCTCAATGACCCGGGATATGATCTCCTTGTTCTTTTTGTAATAGCTTCTGGAATGTTCAAACAAGGCGCTTTGAGCTTTCACTGAAGTTGCAATATACCTGATAACACAACGGTAATCGTATTGATTATCCATTGCCTCAGCCGATCTTAGAAAAAAAACACCAAGGTCAAAATCACCGGGGAACTGAACGCTGCGCCTGTTCATTTGAATATCCTCGTATCGTTGAGCGAGTGCTACAAACAGGTGGTCCTTTGTTGGAAAATGATACGTGATCTTTCCCTGGGTCATGTTCATTTTACTGGCTAAATCCGCCAGGGTTATTCCAAGTCCCTCTTCATTCAACAGGACCCTTGCCTGTTCAAGAAGCTCACCTTTTGATTTTATTCCTTTTAATAGTGCCATTCTGTAAAGATAAAAATATTTTCTGCAAAAATAAAAAAAATATTTTTTTGTTTTTATAGATTTTATATATTTGCCCCCGATTTTTAAAATAAGCCGGCGTAAAATGATGTGATTACTTTTTTGCCGACATTATAAAACGAGACAAAAGTAGGATAAAAAACAAATTTAAAAACCGAAAGATGAACAAAGTAAATTCCGGGAAACTGATTCAAGGTGCAATGGCAACAGGAATCATCAATGCCATCATCAATGGAATTATCAATTGGTTCCAGGTATCGGGTAATTCCGAAATAATGCTAACCGTTGATTCGATTTCAAACAAAGAACATACCGTCATGGGTGGAGCAATTATCCTGGCATTTGTGCTTTCGGTCATCATTACCAGCATTGGATTTTTTACCATGAAACTCAGAAGCAGGCCGAAGTACTTTCCAACGGCTTTTTTCCTGACATTCAGAAATGCTTTTTTCCTGTTTGGTCTCTTTGTTACAATTGCTATCCTCTGGCAACGGTTTGTCGGATCAGTATCGGTTAGCCCGGTAATGGCAGCAATAGTTGTTGGTGCTATAGCAGGTATTGTGGCAGGTGTATCCGATTACCTCACGAAAAAAGAGTTAATAGCCTTGTCTCATTAATTATTTAGTACTTGAAATTTAACCATTGAGTCCACTCCGAAAAGTCAATAAACAGCTTTTCGTCAGATCATCCTGCGTT
>DYQT01000420.1 GCA_020719165.1 Draconibacterium orientale
AAGCCAGAGCAACTATGAGTATATAAAAGGGGCTTACCATTTCAGATCGGTATATTGGTTAATATCCAGTGATTTTTTGTGTTGATTCAGTTTCAGGGCGTAAGCCAGCATCAAAGCTGTGGTTCCGAAACCGATTACGATGGCTGTGAGCACCAATGCCTGGGGAACAGGATCGATGGCAACATTTACCAGATTTTCGGGCGTTACAACTGTACCTTCAAGTATAGGTGCTGTTCGACCGGGCAGATAGCCCAGAGCCACTATAAGTATATTGAGTCCGGTATCGAAAATACTGAATGAAAGAATTATTTTCAGCAGGTTTCGTTGTGTAAATCCTCCCCATAAGCCAATCAGCATAAGGAGCATTCCCAGCAAAAGGGCAAGTTTATCAATAGTAAAACTCATGATTTAGAAGTGTTATTTCCGGTTTCGTTGATATAAGCGATAATTGAGGAAATCTCGGTGCCTACTTTAAGACCTATAAGACTATATATTAATGGTATAGCACCAGCACTGAACAAATCGCCCAGCGTTCCTAATGGCAAAATGCGGTTATCAAGAAATCCTCCTGCCCAGAAAATTCCGGCTAAACCGATTAAAACATAAAAGAAGCCTGATATGGACTCAGTGAGGTGAAGTACCGCCTTTTGAATTGTACCCAAAGGATTGGCAAGGATCATCAGCGAAATAGCAGTTCCGATAATGGCCCCGCCCTGAAAACCTCCACCGGGAGTAAGATGCCCATTGATAAATACATAAACACCCAGAATGATACTGCCGGGAATCAACACATGGGCTGCTGTTATCAAAATCTCAGAAGTGTTGTTCTTCTTTGGTTTTTCACGGCCGCCATGCCTTAAAATATACCCTACAATCATTGCTGTGAGGAACAACACAGTTACTTCGCCAAGGGTATCGAGACCACGATAGGTAACCACAATAGCTGTTACCACGTTAGCTGCTCCGACTTCGTTTGGCGTGTTTGTATTGTAATACTGTGCTGTTTTATTCAGCGACGTTTGGGTTTGATAAGACCTGAATGTCTGGAAAAGAAAAATTCCAAATACCAGGATCAAAACAACGGCAATGCTATTTTTCATTTTCATTTTTGTTTTGATCAGTTTTACGAAGGATGATAAAAAACAGGAAAGTAGTAAGCCCGGCTCCGATGGCAGCTTCCGTCATGGCTACATCAGGCGAGGCCAAAACCAGGAAAAATATGGAGGCCAGCAGGCTAATGGCACCGCTTGCCAATATGGCTAATGGCATTTCTTTTGACAAAACAGCCATTACAGCCGAAATCACCATCACCAACGCCAGGGTTGAAAGCATGATTAGTTTAAATGTTTCCATTGTCTAGTTTGTTTTTTCGTCATCGGCCAGGTGGTCGACAACTGTTTTGGGTGACATGGGGTGGCCATTCCGGTGAGCCGCACGCATCAATACATTTGAAGATACCGGGTTTGTCATCATAACAAAAAGAAGTATGACAAACAGTTTTCCAAACCAGGAGGGTATAATAAGGGCTAACCCTAGCATGATCAATGCCACACCAGCAGTGGATGCTTTTGTACCTACCTGTACCCTCAGGAACGAATCGGGCAT
>DYQT01000164.1 GCA_020719165.1 Draconibacterium orientale
TGTGCTGATGTGCTGATGTGCTGATGTGCTGATGTGCTGATGTGCTGATGTGCTGGTGTGCTGATGTGTTGATGTGTTGATGTGCTAATAATTCAGTTGTGGAACTCTGTGACACTTTGACTCTGTCTTTCAACAAAAACGTCAGCGCAATGGCAATTAAACCCGGAAAAAAGGCAATGAAAAACATCCACACATAATGCCCGGGATAGAACCAAAGATAAATCAATGCGAGCATTGGGCCTATGGCGGCACCAACCGTATCCATCGAGCGGTGAAACCCGAACACCTTGCCCTTGTGCTCCGGAGTGGTTTCGTCGCTGAGCATCGCATCGCGTGCACTGGTGCGAATTCCTTTGCCAAACCGGTCGAGGGTGCGGGCGAAAAAAATCCATACAGGGAAGGTCATGATCGCCATCATGGGCTTGGAAAGAGCACTCAGCATATATCCGGCCCGAACAAATGGAACCCGTTTCCCCCGAACGTCAGACAAATGGCCGAAATAACCTTTGCTTAAACCGGCAGTCGCCTCGGCTACTCCTTCAAGAATGCCAATGAGCAGCACTGAAAAACCGATTGATTTTAGGTAAACCGGCATGATGGGATAGAGCATCTCACTTGCAACGTCGGTAAAGAGACTCACAAAAGAGACCAGCAATACCGTGCGGGTGATAATTTTGCGTTTGGCAGGCTTGGTCATTTCTCTTTTTCGTTGTTTTTCAGATATTCCTTCGCTACCCCACTTAGTTTATTATTCCAATGTGCTCCTGCTTCCCGGGCAAATCCAATTGTTACGGAATCTGCATACTTTAGCTTTCCCAAAAGGGTAAAGGCATTCATGCGGGTTTCGAATTCGAACTTTGGGCTGCAGTAGCTGATCAGCTCAGGCAGGCACTCCTTTTTCCCATTTGAAAGTGCGATTGCCAGCCACATCATCCGGATGTTTTTGCCACGCCACCCTTCCATATCCTGAGTGAGTTCAAGATAATATGGAACGTTATCAGGGAAGGAGTTGCACAAAGCCTCGAGGGCATATTCTACGTTCAGATAACTGGAATCATACAACAACGCCTCCACCCTGCTTTGAAGGAGATCAGGTACCGGATTCAGCAGTTGCAGTGCCGCTTTTCTCACATTCGCATCTTCGTCATGAAGCGCGCAACGAAACACCTCTATTGATTCGGGAGAGTTTAGTGATGCAAGTTGCTGAAGAATTTCGGACCGTATCAGCCAGAAAGTTTCCCGATAGAAAGCAGAGATAAGGACTTCTGCTTTTTTCTCTGCCGGCTCTCGCCGCAAAGCCAGCCATGCATCGTAACGGTCGATCATATTTTGAGCCTTCAGCGCCTGGGAAACAAGTCTGGTATAGGATTGCTGAAATGTGACTTTTTTCAACACTTTTCGGTTGGGATCAAATAGTAAAAAACTGATTTGCCTGTTTCCGGTATTCGGAACAGCAACCTCTGTGTATTGTTTTTCGATGGTGGCAGTCAGCCGGTCACTGGTTCCATCCACGTAATGGACCTCAAAATCAATGGGCATTCTGAACAATCCGGATAATTCGTTTACTTTCTGAACCTGCGACACCTTAAAAAGTGTAAACTGTTTCCCAAGTGAATCCACCGTTACAGAATCCTTTACAAAATACTCAGGCTCGCCTCCGCGCAGCACCCATTCGTTGAAAAACCAGTTGTAGGGTTTGCCAGTTGCTTCATACACACACCGTATAAAATCATTTGTTTCGGCATATCCGAAGGCATATTTATGCAAATAACGGTTTATAGCATCCCGGAACCCCTCCTCTCCCATTACGTTTCTGAGCATCTCCAGCACCAGCGAACCCTTTTGATAAACCCGCTGAACGCCACCCTGGCTTCCGCCAACAGGGTAGTCGTTCCGTTTTGCCGCTTCAAACACCATCCGCATTTCATCATTGCGAATATTTTGGTAATAATCTTCCCCATAGATGCTCTTTTCGAAAATTTTTGCATAATAGGTTGCAAAACTTTCGGTGAGCCAAACATCGCGGTTTACAAAGTGCGCAACACAATTCCCGAACCACTGATGCGCAAGTTCGTGAACATTCACATTTACATAATTACGCTGCCACCACATCCTGGGCGTTATTTGCATATAATCGCCAAATATGGTGCTCGTGGTAGTCTCCATTGCTCCGTACATATAATCGATTACCGGAGCCTCCCTGTATAAAGGGTAGGGATAATTGAAATTCAACTCCTTTTCCAGAAAATCGAACATCCGTTCGGTATATTTATATGTCGTGCCAATACGGTCGGGCATATCAGAATAATACCAGAATTCAAGCGGCACCCCGCTGGCCGTTTTCCCGTTTGTGTATTGGTAATCTCCTATCACCAAAGCTGTTGAAAAAAAAGGGTGATCCTTTTTCATTGCGTAATGCCAGGTATTGGTGCCATCAGCGTTTGCCTTTATCTCGAGTCGTTCACCATTTGAAAAAACCTTATACCGCTTATCAAAGGAGATAAACATGTCGACGGTAATCCGGCCATCCATATAAGGAATCCAGCCATGGGGCCGATGTGCCCATACCTGTTTACGTTTGCCGGCCTCCTCAGGTCTCCAGCCGATGAAATAAATTGGGCCTGCACGCGGTGTGGCAGTATAGGTAATCAGGATGCGGGAATCGGGTGACGCGTGACGCGTGACACGTGATCCATGATCAGAGTCGGGTGAAAATGAAAGAAAATCTGGCGTCGGGTCAATAATCAGATTGGCTCCCTTTTGATGGAATTTCACCTCTTTGTCATTTAACTTTACCGAAGAAACCTTAAAATCGGGTGCATAAAAAACAATGGAATCAATCACTTGCCTGTTTGGTACGAAAAAAAATTCGGCAGTTCCAATCACCAGGTTCTCCTCTGGCTTGAAACTGACATGGGCATTGAGGTGTTTGATGGTGACCGGCAAATCAGGCGGAACCCCTGCCGGATCGGCATAAAAAGTAACAGTCTTTTCCTGAGCAGCCAATCGACCCTGCGTGATCATGGTGAGGAGAAGTAAAAAGAACAATGCGGCACCTGTTATTTTTTTACGTGTTTCTCTTATGAATATTGACTCCATAGAACCTTATTTTTATTATGTTTGCCCCTGAAGCAGATTGCCCCCGACTGAACTGATTCAAAAGTAGTAAAAAACCATGAAGATCGACGCACTCAGCGAAAAACTCATCCTTTACTTCGTGTTGCTGGGTCTTGGCGCAATCGCGATAGTCAGCGCTGTCGCCTTTTACAGCACCAGGGAGGCTCTGATGAGTCGCACTTTCGATCAGCTTACATCGTTGCGGCTTGTGAAAAAAAATCAGATCGATCAGTTTTATGCCGACCGGGTGAGAGACATCACCATGCTGGCTGCAATTCAAACTTTCTCCCCAAGCCCAATCCCGTCCGGGGATGGAAAAATCGATGGCAGATTCCGGCTGCCAGGTCAGTATTTTACGGCTTATTACATCCTCGGAAGTAACAGGGTTATTGAAAAAGGATGTTTGAGTGATACCAGCGGATCAATGGCTCCCGTTATTATGGAGCACATAATCTCGAAGCTTCGTAGTCAGCTGAAAAGTCAGTCGGTGGTATTATGCGATATGTTGCTGGATGGACAGTCGGGCAAACCTTTTCAGTTAATCGCCACGACACTCCGGGGGTTGAAAAAAAACAAAAATGACACCCCTGATATCCTCGTGCTGGCCATATCCACCGATGCGATCAATGCCATCATGCTCAACAACGACCCGCTAAGCGGACTTGGTTTGAGCGGTGAAACCTATTTGGTGGGTTCCGATTTCACCATGCGTTCGGCTTCAAGGTTTCAACCAAACTCGATGCTGAAAACCATCGTAAAAACACCACCGGTCACCCAGGCGATGCTTAATAGAACGGGAACCGTCACAACCAGCGATTACCGCGATATCCCGGTTCTTTCATCATATGGTACGATCGGAGGAAGCAGCTTGAACTGGGCGATTTTGGCCGAAATTGATTTAAAAGAGGCCATGATACCCATTTACGAAACCCGTTCGCGGATCATGCTCCTGAGCCTTATCCTGATTTTGATCTTTTTCACCTTTGTCCTGATCATTTCCAGGCGCATCACCAAACCCCTGATCCGGCTGAGGAATGCTGCCGTTAACTTAGGGAAGGGAGATTACGACGTTGACCTGCCTGTTGAAACCCGCGATGAAATCGGGGCACTCACCGCATCATTCAACCTCATGGCCCGACAGATCAAAGAGAAAACAACCGAGTTGCAGCGCGAACGGTTCGGACGCATCCGATCGGTATTTGACGGAGAGGAAATGGAGCGGCAACGCCTTTCACGCGAACTGCACGATGGCATTGGGCAATCATTAATCGCTATCAAGCTGCGTCTTGAAAACCTTTTATACCAAGATGGTAAGGACGTCAGAAACTCTATTCAGGAACTCAGGAACTATTTCGACCAGATCATCGATGAGGTTCGGCGCATTTCGAACAACCTGATGCCTTCTGTTCTCGAAGTATTCAGCATTCCTATTGCATTCCGCAACCTCTTTTCCGAAACGGAGGAGCATAGCGGCTTACGCATCCATTTTGAAGCAAAAGGCAATTTTGATGACCTGGATAAGAAAATTAAAACCTACATATACCGGCTCACCCAGGAGGCGCTGAACAACATTGTTAAACATGCCGAAGCACACAATGTCATGGTGAATCTGACAAGGCATGCAGATCATCTGACCCTGGTGATTCGCGATGATGGCAAAGGTTTTTCTCCTGAAACGGTTGGAAAAGAGGGGGGAAACGGGATTCATAATATGCGTGAACGGGCTAGTTTACTGCAGGGACAAATTGAAATAAACTCGGCCCCCGGAGCGGGAACTGAGATCACCTTAAACGTACCAATTATTACCACCTATGTCAAAAATCAGGATTTTCCTCGTGGATGATCACCAACTCGTACGGGATGGGATCAAAGCTTTGCTTATCAGTGCCGAAGACCTAACAATTCTGGGAGAGGCCTCCTCGGGCAGGGAGTGTTTTGAAAAGATTGCCATCGAGGCTCCCGACATTCTGATCCTCGATATATCTCTGCCTGATACAAATGGCATCGAAATTACAAAACGAATTACTGCGGAATACCCCGATACGCGGGTGTTGATCCTCTCTATGTATACCAATGAGGATTTTATTTTCAATTCAGTGAAGGCCGGAGCAAAAGGTTATTTGCCGAAAAACACTTCGCGCGAAGAGTTGCTCAGCGCGATTCAGACCATTCATGACGGTGAAGAATTTTTCGCCGACTCCATTTCCCGTATCATGCTGAAAAGCTATGTTCGGAAGGCCAAAGAGGAAGATCTCTCAGCCCAGGGCGGACCAGTTCCGCTTACCACCCGCGAAATAGAGATCCTGAAACTCTTTGCCGAAGGGTTTATCAATAAGGAGATCAGCGATCAGCTTGATATCAGCATCCGGACGGTTGAAACGCACAAGAATCATATCATGAAAAAACTTGAACTGAAATCGACGGTGGAACTGATAAAATATGCGATCCGAAATAAGATTGTGGAGATTTAGAGATGATTGTCCCTGAAAATAAGGGCTTTAACCATTCAAAGTAAGAAATACACGTACAACAATCACTGGTTTTAGCTGATTAAAATTCAGTAGTTTACAGGATTGCGGGAAAAATCCAATCGCCCTAACATTGCATGTGAAAATATTAACAAATCACATGCCGATGAAAATAAAAAACACGCTGATCCGATCCTGCATTTTTGCCGCTCTGGTACTCATCCCCGGAATCGGGTCATTTGCACAGCTTCAGGATGAAAACAACACAGAAAAGCAACCCCCCAGCCCTGCCACTTTCAGTGTCGGTGCCGACCTGGTTAGCCGCTATATCTGGAGGGGCGCCGATTATGGCAACTCACCCTCGATACAGCCGGCGATGGCCTTCTCGGTTTCTGGTTTCAAAGCCGGGTTCTGGGGAGCCTACGGACTTGGTCAGTATTCGAAACAGATCAATGACAGCACCATTGCCAACATGGGCCATTATGCCGAGTTTGACATGTACCTCTCGTACACCTTTAAAGGATTCACCATCATGGCCTATGACTATTTCTTCCCGAATTCTTTAAACCCCAATTCCGGCAACAAATTCTTTAATTTCAAGAAGAATACAACCGGACATACCATTGAGGTGTGCCTTTCCTGGGCAGGAACCGAAAAATTCCCCCTGCAATTGTATGCCGGGACACTGGTATATGGCGCCGACAAAGGAAAAGATTCCACAGGAGTATATGGAACATCAAGCGACAACAATTATTCAACCTATTTTGAAGCTGCCTATCAATTCAATGTGAAAGGTTTTGGCGTAAAACCCTTTGTCGGAGGAATTCCGTTTGGATCAGCATGGTATGGCCCTTATGGCGGTGTGATAAATGCCGGACTGACCGTTTCAAAATCCATCCCCATCTCAAAAGAGTATTCGCTGCCGGTATTTGGGTCGGTTATAACCAATCCTCAGGCTGAAAGCATTTTTCTGGTGTTTGGAATCTCCCTGTAAAATAAAAATGCACAATAGCTGCAAATCGTAAATCATAAATCGTAAATCGTAAATTTAATTTGTCTATGGGAACAATCGATGTTGGTTCAACCGGGTTCATGCTGCTGTCGGCGAGCCTGGTAATGTTAATGACCCCCGCGCTGGCATTTTTCTATGGCGGGCTGGCTTCAAAAAGGAATATCCTCGGGATCATGATTCAGAGTTTCGCCTCTCTCGGGTGGACAACCGTATTATGGGTAACCTTTGGCTATTCGTTATGCTTCAGTGGTGGGGAAGGCGGGATTTTCGGTAATCTTGACAAAATTTTCCTCAATGGTGTTACCATTGATTCGATTTATGCAGGAAATGGCAAAATTCCTGAGATAGTGTTCATTGTTTACCAGATGATGTTCGCGATCATCACCCCTGCCCTGATTACCGGCGCCTTTGTAAACCGGGTAACCTTCCGCTCCTATATGATCTTCCTCACCGTTTGGCAGGTGATGGTTTACTACCCGTTTGTCCACATGATATGGGGAAATGGATTACTCGCGCAATGGGGTGTGCTTGATTTTGCCGGCGGTATCGTTGTTCATGCCACAGCCGGATTTGCTGCCCTTGCCTCAGTATTCTACGTGGGTGCCCGAAGTGATAAAAGTTCAACGCCCAACAGTATCCCGCTGGTAGCAATCGGAAGCGGACTGCTCTGGTTCGGGTGGTACGGTTTTAATGCCGGAAGTGAGTTGCAGGTGGATAAAATCACGGCACTTGCTTTCATCAACACAGATGTTGCTGCCTCTTTTGCAACTGTAGCTTGGGTTGCCATTGAATGGATACGTGAAGGGCGGCCCAAACTTCTTGGATTATTAACCGGATCCATTGCCGGATTAGCCACCATTACACCTTGCGCAGGATTTGTCCCCATGTGGTCGGCACCCATCATCGGAGTTGCAGCAGGGGTGACATGCTACCTGGCCGTTCAGTTGAAAAATAAATTGAAATGGGATGATGCGCTTGATGTTTGGGGTGTTCATGGAATTGGCGGGGTACTTGGCACGATCCTTCTCGGTGTTTTTGCCACCAAAATGATCAATCCTGCCGTGATGTCTGAAGGTTTATGGTTTGGCCAAAGCTCGTTTTTCTTCAAACAACTTATCACGGTTATTGCAGCGTCGGCATACGCCTTCATTTTTACCTATATC
>DYQT01000421.1 GCA_020719165.1 Draconibacterium orientale
TAACCGCATCGAATTCTATGATGTTTACGCCCGGCGGTTTTCCAAGGATGGAATACCGTTGGGTGATGATTTTAAGGTGAATACCGATACAACAGCTACTTATCAGTACAATTCCGGGGTTTCATCAGATAAAAACGGGAATTTTATCATAACATGGGAAGACCACCGCCTTGGATTTAATGGTGATATTTTTGCCCAGAACTATGCACCCGATGGATCAACGGTGGGAGAAAACTGGCCTGTCAACGATGATGAAGGCAGTGAAAACCAGGAATCCCCTTCTGTGGCTGTGGATAGTAGCGGGAACTTTATCGTAACCTGGGTTGACTACAGAAAAGAAAATTCCGGAATTTATGCCCAACGTTTTTCAAACGAAGGAGTTGCACAAGGAAACAATTTCAAAGTTAACGATGATGCTTTATACAATCAGGCTATAATGCCATCGGTTGCCGCCTGGCCTGACGGGAAGTTTGTAATTGCCTGGGCTGATTATCTTTTGGGAGGTTGCTATGAAATTTATGCCCAGCGATTTGCTGGCGATGGAACTGCGTTAGGAAGTAATTTTCAGGTCAGTTACCTGAGCGCTGCCATGAATTATTATCCTGTGGTGGCCTGCAAACCAAACGGAGATTTCATAATTTGTTGGTCGGATGCCGATGAAGGCGGCCTTGAAAACAGTCTTTTCCGGAATTTTGAGAGCAAAGAAGATTTTTTACTGAATGAAAAACCTGAAAATAAATCGGGTGAACCAGATATCTGGGCACAAATGTTTTCGGGTGATGGAACACCAATGGGTGAAAATTTCAGGGTCAACGACAATGCTGACGATACTTATCAGGAAAATCCTGCAATGGCTGTTGATAACGAAGGCAATTTTATTGTTGTGTGGGAAGACAACCGCAATGGTCCACACGAAATCTGGCTTCAGCGCTACCTCAGTGACGGAACTCCCGTGGGTAGTAATTTTACAGTTGAGGAGGGTACTTTCAGTAATTGGCAACTTGAGGTTTCTGTTTCTACTGATGCTTCAGGCAATTTTACGGTAGCATGGCAGGATTACCGCAACGAAAATGCTGATATTTTTTGCAGACGCTTTTCAAATGAAGGAATCCCACTTGGATTGAGTTTTCAGGTGAATGATGACACCGGCATAAGCAGCCAGGCCAGACCATCGGTTGCTGCAAAGGCAAATGGCGATTTTATTATTTCATGGGCTGATATGCGAAACGGAGATTATGATGTATTTGCCCAGCAGTATTTAAGCAATGGCGAACCCTTGTGTAACAACTTCAGGATTCCCGTTGCCAATGAGTTGGAACAATCGTCTCCTTCCGTGGTTTTGAGTCACAACAGGATATTCACAGCATGGCAGGACAACCATACCGGACAAACCGGTTACGATATTTGGGCCAATGTGTTGGATTGGGACAACATTACTGAGGTTGAAAACAACATTTTACTTGCATCTCCGTCAGAAATATTGTTACATCAAAACTATCCAAACCCTTTCAGTTCAACAACTACCATAAAATTTGACCTGCCTGAACCGGCAAATGTCAGTATCGAAATTTTCGACTATTTTGGACAAAACAAAGAAA
>DYQT01000165.1 GCA_020719165.1 Draconibacterium orientale
CGTATGGTGGATCCGTCAGTCGATTTTACAGGCTCTGGCTGAACAATCGCGCATTGTTCGTTTGCCGCTGAATAAAATCGGATCGATCAATAAAATCAATAAAGCCTACGCACAGCTTGAGCAACAATATGAGCGGGAACCCAATGCCGGTGAAATCGCCCTTTTGCTTGAAGTCTCTGAAAATGAGGTAAAAGAGTCGATGCGTAATTCGGGGCGGCATGTTTCCATGGATGCCCCGTTGATCCAGGACGAAGACAATACCATGTACGATGTCCTTCGCAGTGAGGAAAATACCACTCCCGACAATGGCCTGCTTTATGAATCATTGAAAAAGGAGATTGAACGGGCCGTTTCTACGCTCACCCAGCGGGAAGCAGATGTTATCCGCCTCTATTTTGGTCTCAACGGAAGTCATCCGATGACTCTGGAGGAGATTGGTGAAAAATTTGATCTCACCCGCGAACGTGTTCGTCAGATCAAAGAAAAAGCGATCCGCAGGTTGAAACATACATCGCGTAGCAAAATCCTGAAAACCTATCTTGGATAGCAACATACCTATGGCCCATCTTGTCGCACCGTCCCTGCTGTCAGCCAATTTTCTGAACCTGGAAAAAGACATTATGATGCTTAACCAGAGCGAGGCTGACTGGTTTCATCTGGATGTGATGGATGGGGTTTTTGTACCAAACATTTCATTTGGGTTTCCAATTATTGAAAAAATCAGGAAGGCCACCAGTAAGGTACTTGATGTTCATCTCATGATTGTCGATCCGGAAAGGTACCTCGAACGGTTCAGAAAAGCCGGTGCCGACATGATCAGCATTCACATGGAGGCGTGCAAGCATCCCGTTGAAGCATTAAGAACCATCCGGAACTTTGGGGCAAAAGCCGGTATCGTCATCAATCCGGCAACCCCTGTTGACGTTTTGTCCGACATTATCGGTGAAGTTGACATGGTATTGCTGATGTCGGTTCATCCGGGTTTTGGCGGACAATCGTTTATTGCTGAAACAATTGGCAAAGTAGCCGAATTAAAACACCTCATCCTGTCGCGGCAGCTCAATGTACTCATTGAGATCGACGGAGGTATCACCCTGCAAAATGCATTAACCGTAGTTGATGCCGGCGTTGACATCCTTGTGGCCGGAAACACAATCTTTGCCTCTTCAAATCCGACAGAAACCATTCATCAGCTTAAATTCATTCATTGAATGGATTTTGACCTCGCCTCCCGATATATCTTTGATCGTTTGCAACGGGAATTAAAACCAGCGCTGACCTACCACTGCGTTGACCACACCATTGATGTGCTTACTGCCATCCGGCAACTGGCCCTGTTAGAAAAAATTGATCCCTATCATAAAACTTTGATTGAAACAGCCGCTTTATACCACGATGCCGGTATGCTCGTGCAATATCGCGATCATGAATCAGCTTCTGTGGTAATGGCTAAAAAAACACTTCCGGAATTTGGTTACTCTGAATCGGAAATAGCTGAAATTTCAGAGCTAATTTCAGTCACAAAATTGCCTCAGCGGCCCTGCAATCATTTGGAACAGATTATTTGCGACGCCGATCTCGATTACCTGGGGCAGGATCTGTTTTTCATCAACTCATTCAAGCTTCGCCTGGAGTGGCAACTGCAAGGGATTTTACAAACCACTCTCTCCGAATGGTTTGAGATCCAGATTAAGTTTTTGAATGAGCATCATTATTTTACAAATTCCGCCATCTTGCTCAGAAATGAGAAAAAACTAAAGAACCTTGAAGAGATCGAAAAACTATGCAGGCAGGATGCGGAAAATCGTAAATCGTAAATCGTAAATCGTATATCGTAAATCGCTTGGTATGACAACACCGAAACAAGAAAAAAAGTACAATAACATCGTATTGGTCCCCACCGATTTTTCGGATGTATGTGGTAATGCGATCTTTCACGGGGTCAAACTGGCCAAATTTCTCGGTTACAAAGTGTTTATCCTTCATATCATTAACAAGGAGACCAAAGCTGAATTAAGAAAGAAAAAAGTCGGGGTCGATTATATCGACATCCGTTTGAAGGAATACGAGAAATATTATTCGAAAAAGTATGGTGTTGAAATCGATACCATGGCGATTGAAGGATCCATATTTTCGACCATCAGCACGGTAGCCGTGGAGATCGGGGCCAACCTGATGGTAATGGGCACCCATGGAAAAAAAGGGTTGCAACATGTTTTCGGCAGTTTCGCCATGAAGGTGGTTGAAGAGTCGCCGATACCGGTAGTGGTGGTGCAAAAGCGTTCATTCATAGCGGGATATAAAAATATCGTTTTCCCGGTAAGCCATGATCTTGAACCTCGGCAGGCCGTTCATTGGGCCAAACTGATGGCGAAACTATTCGATGCAAAGCTGCATATTTTTCTATCTCCCGAAAAAGAGATTACCCGCAGTAACTCACTTGCAGTTATTACAAAGCAGATCACCACGATTTTCGATTCCGAAAACGTTGATTATTCGGTAACCACTGCCGCCAAATCGGCCGGGTTTGCCGAACAGGTCATCCTTTTCAGTGTGTTCCAGCAAGCTGATTTAATTATGATCATGACCCGCCCTAATGTTGAAGTTCCGGGCTTCAGCCTGTCTGCCTGGGATGAACGATTGATGTTCAATGAAGCCCAGATTCCCGTGATGGGAATAAACCCGATCGATTTTGGATATCAATACTATGAATGGTCGGTTATGATGTAGATCTGAATGAAAGCAATGAAAGCAATGAAAGCAATGAAGAAAATGAAAGCGATGGGCGCATGGTAATCAAGGATTGATTGAATTGGAATATGAATTTAATTTGCATTTGAATGATTTCTAGAATACGATTGTTATGGCGGGAGCAGCCTTTGATATTGATCATGGGTTTGGCTATCCTTTTCCGTTTTCTGGCGGCCATTTTTGCCAAAGGCTGGGGAATGTTTGACGATCATTTTATTGTCATCGAGTCGGCAGGTTCCTGGACCGCCGGACATGATTACAATGACTGGTTGCCGGGCAGTCCGCGCAATCACGGCCCCACCGGACATAACATGTTTTATCCGGGCCTGCATTTTTATCTTTTTACATTTCTGAATTGGATCGGATTATCAGATCCCCAGGGCAAGATGTTTATTGTGCGGTTCATCCATGGGGCATTTTCCTTAATAACTGTCTATCTCGGATACCGCATCGTTGAATCACTCGACGGTAAAAAGAGCGCAAGTCTGGCAGGACTATTGCTTGCTGTTCTTTGGTTCATGCCGTGGATGAGTGTCCGGAATCTCGTGGAGATGACCTGCATTCCTTTTCTGATGGCCGGATATTGGCTGATCATCCGCAAGGAATCAACGCAAAAAGTGTTTTTCTCCTGGTTTATTGCAGGTATTCTCTTTGGTCTTGCGGTCAATCTGCGCCCTCAAACTGCTTTGTTTCCCTTTGGAATTGGATTAATATACCTTTTTCAACGAAAATGGAAAGAATTGCTCGCTATGTCAACGGGTGCAATTCTTATGGTAACGGCCATCCAGGGAGGCATCGATTTTTTCTTTTGGGGGACTCCGTTTGTTGAGTTACTGACATATTTTAAAGTGAATATTGCCGATCGTGATGCTTATATTTCATTGCCATGGTACAATTATTTCCTTACTATTGTGGGATTGCTCATTCCCCCGGTCAGTCTCTTTCTTTTTTATGGCTTCTTCCGGAAATGGAAACAGCATTTTATTGTCTTTTTTCCCTGCCTGCTCTATTTCGTTGTTCATTCCTCCTTCCCGAATAAGCAGGAAAGATTTATTTTGCCAATGATCCCATTTTTCATTTTACTGGGTTCCATCGGATGGACAGGATTTGTGGCATATTCAAAATTCTGGCTCAGAAACCAGCGGTTATCCGCTTATTCCTGGGGATTTTTTTGGGTGCTGAATACCATTCTATTAGTAGTATTCACATTTACCTATTCTAAGAAAGCCCGTGTTGAGGCCATGAGCTATCTCTCGAGATATGAAAATATTCAAGCCATTGCGGTACTTGATGAAGAAAATAATCCAGAGATGATGCCAAAATTCTATCTGAACCAGTGGCCGGCTTCATACAATGAGAGAGAAGGAGCCTCTGATGTTGAGGCCATTTTGAAAATTTCAACAAACCCCGCCAATCCGTCTCCAGGGTTCATCCTTTTCACAGGAGACAAAAACATACAACCGATGGTTGTCCATGCCCGGCAATATCTGCCCTGGCTGGTTTATGAAACGACCATTGAACCCGGAATGATGGATCGTTTTATCCATTGGCTGAATCCGATCAATAAAAACCGGAGCGTATTTATATACCGGAATAAAGCTGTTTTTCGGGAAAAGCATCAAGAATAAACCGGGCAACGACCGAATAGTGAAATACATGGATACAACTCAGGCAAAAGAACGCATCGCAGCATTGTCAGACGACATCCGCAGGCACAACTACAACTATTATGTTTTATCGAGACCAACCATAGTTGATTACGAATTTGACATGCTGCTCGAGGAACTTATCAGCCTTGAAAAGGAGTTTCCAGAACTCGTTGATTCAGACTCCCCTACACAACATGTGGGTGGAGAGATTACGAAGGAATTCAGGCAGGTACAGCATAAATATCCGATGCTCTCCCTCGGAAACACCTATTCGGAAGCAGAGATCGGCGATTTTGAAGAGCGGGTTCACAAAATTATTGGCGACGGGGTCGAATATGTTTGCGAGCTCAAATTCGACGGGGTTGCCATCGGTCTCACCTACATCCATGGCCGTCTTACACAGGCAGTAACCCGCGGCGACGGCCAATACGGCGATGATGTTACTTCTAATGTAAAAACCATCCGAAGCATCCCCTTGAAATTGCATGGAACCGGGTATCCCGAAGAATTTGAAATCAGGGGTGAAATCATACTGCCTCATGCCAGTTTCGAAAAAATGAACATACAACGGATGGAAGATGGCGATGAGCCGTTTGCCAATCCAAGAAATGCCGCTTCCGGCAGTCTGAAGATGCAGGACCCGGCTGAAGTCGCAAAAAGAAATCTTGATGGTTTCTTTTATTACCTTCCGGGCAACACCCTGCCTTTTAAAACCCATTACGAGTGTTTGCTTGCAGCCAGATCGTGGGGATTTAAAATATCGGAATTTGCCGTTCGATGCAATACCAGCAGCGACATTTTCGATTATCTGAATACCTGGGATAAAGCCCGCCATGAACTTCCTTTTGATATTGACGGTATTGTGATCAAGGTAAACGACCTCAGGCAGCAGGAAATTCTGGGGTTTACGGCTAAATCGCCCCGCTGGGCCATTTCATATAAATTCAAAGCCGAACAGGCTGCCACAAAACTACTGTCTGTTGCCTATCAGGTTGGCAGGACCGGGGCAATTACTCCGGTTGCAAATCTGCATCCTGTTCAACTTGCAGGCACCGTTGTTAAGCGAGCATCGCTTCACAATGCAGATATTATCGCGGCGCTTGATGTAAGAATCGGGGATATGGTGTTTGTGGAAAAGGGCGGAGAAATCATTCCCAAGATCATCGGTGTTGACATGGAGAAACGTTCGGCTGACTCCTCCCCTGTTCTGTTTATCAGCAACTGCCCTGAATGCGACACGCCGCTGGTGCGTTCTGATGGAGAATCGGCCTGGTATTGCCCGAATGGCAATGGTTGCCCGCCGCAGATAAAAGGGAAACTCGAACATTTTATTTCGCGAAAAGCAATGAATATCGACAGCTTGGGCGAAGGAAAAATTGAAATTTTATTTGACAACGGACTTGTTCGCACTTGTGCTGATTTATATGATCTTCGTTCAGATCATTTGATCGGGCTTGAAAAAACATATGAGTCCAATGATGATAAAAAAGAAAAAAAGATTAGTTTCCGCGAAAAAACCGTTGCCAATATCATGAATGGCATCGAAGCGTCGAAAAAAGTCAGCTTTGACCGGGTTCTCTACGCTTTGGGAATCAGGTTTGTGGGGGAAACAGTTGCCAGGAAATTAACTACCCATTTTCTTTCACTGGAGGCGCTTCAGGCTGCAAGCTTTACCGACCTTATCGAAGTAGAAGAGATTGGTGAAAAGATAGCGCGCAGCATACTCGACTGGTTTTCGGACCCGAAAAACCTTGAAATCATAGCCCGACTGAGAATTGCCGGAATCCATTTCGAAATGGACGAATCGTTGCTGGCACGACTCAGTGATAATCTGTCCGGAAAATCGTTTGTAGTCAGCGGAGTTTTTGAAGACTTTTCCAGGGACGAATTGAAAAAGACCATCGAAGCACATGGTGGAAAAAATGTCGGTTCCATCTCAGCGAAAACCTCTTATCTCCTGGCCGGGGAAAATATGGGGCCGGAAAAACGCAAGAAAGCGGAGAAACTGGGGGTAGCAATTATATCTGTGGATGATTTCCTTCGGATGATTTAAGTTTCTTAGACCATGCACCTTGCAATTATTCTTTCAATTTTGTAAAGATTACTTTATAAATTTACATAAATTTGTAAAGTGATTCATATAAATACAGATGATCAAACGGGAGCTTCAGCGTGTTATTGAACAACAGCTATACAAAGGCAAGGTCATCATCATTTATGGCCCGAGAAGAGTAGGAAAAACCACCTTATCAAAGCAATTGCTTGCAGGGGAGAAAAATAGCCGGTATATTAATTGTGAACTGCTGGAAAACAAATCTGCGATTGAAACAACAAACAGCAGTTCGTTAAAAAGTTTTTTAGGGAACTACCGATTGGTTGTGCTGGATGAAGCACAACACATCAGTGATATTGGCCGAATTCTGAAAATCATCGCGGATACCTTCCCCGAAATACAATTGATTGCCACCGGTTCATCGAGTTTTGATCTTGGAAATAAAATTTCTGAACCACTCACAGGCCGATCAAGAGAATATCTGCTTTATCCCCTTTCTCTTGGAGAACTGCTTTCACTCAAAGACCAGATTAGCGTGAATGCTGATTTGGATTTGATAATGCGCTTCGGTCTCTATCCCGAGGTATATGGAAAACCTGAGGATGAAGCCATTGAAGAGTTGAGTCAGATTTCAAGTAAATACCTGTATAAGGATATTCTTCAATTTGAATTAATCAAACGTCCAAATCTTCTTGTCAATCTGTTAAGTGCACTTGCACTTCAACTGGGGAATGAAGTTTCGTTGAATGAGTTATCGCGAATATTGAGTGAAACTGTTCCAACCATACAACGGTACCTTGACCTGCTTGAAAAAGCATTCGTTATTTTCAGGTTACGGTCTTTTAGCAGAAATCTCAGGAAGGAGATTGCCAAAGGTCAGAAAGTCTATTTCTATGATCTTGGAATAAGGAACGCTTTGATCCGGAATTTTAACCATCTGAACCTAAGAAATGATTCAGGTGGTTTGTGGGAAAATTTCTGTATTGTTGAACGCATGAAGTTCAATTTTAACCGACGGCACTTTGTCAATAGCTGGTTCTGGCGAACCTACGATCAAAAGGAAGTGGATTATATTGAGGAGGAAGGCGGTATGTTAACAGCAGTCGAATTTAAACTCAAATCCCAGGAAAAACCAAAAGTGTCCAAAGAATTTCAGAAAACATATCCGGAAGCAACATGCACTACAGTAACTAAGGAGCTGTAATGAAATAAAGTAGTTATTCTGCTTTGTTATCGGGACTAA
>DYQT01000422.1 GCA_020719165.1 Draconibacterium orientale
ATCGTCGCTGTTCAGTTCAATCAGCACATTGGCATAGTTGGGTTTCGGGCCAAATGACGGTGATGCCAGATAATAGCGTAATGGCGATTGCCCGATGGTTACCGATACCTTTTTTACATCGGGCTGTTTCATCAGGTATTGCTCCATTTCGATGATATTTTTTTCGGTATTGCGAATGGTGTACCCCTCAGGGAAAAAGATATCGACCCTGAAATAGGGTTTGTCGAGGTTGGGAATAAAGTTGGAGGGCATTAATCCCATTACTATCAGCGAACCAACAAATAAACCGACAACAGCAATAATTGTGAGTGCCTTATACCGAACCAGCCCACTGATTAGTTTTTCGAATTTGTGATAAATGGGTTTATCGTAAGGGTCTTTACCTGCATCGCCTCCGCCTTCTTTCAGCATAAAATTACCAAAAGTTGTGGTTTGGGTTAACGCCAGAATCCAGCTTAAACCCAGTGAAATAGCAAGGACCACAAAAAGTGGTTTTACAATTTCGGCAACCGACGACGGTGCAAGATAAAGTGGTAAAAACGAGAAAATGGCAATCAGGGTTGCTCCAAGCAAACCCCATTGAGGAATGGTGGCTCCATCAATTAAAGCCTTTCTCCGCGACAATCCGCGTTGAATACCAATTTGTGCATTATCGGTTACCACAATCGCATTGTCAACTAGCATTCCCATGGCAATAATAAAGCCTGCCAGCGAAGTGCGGTTTAAGCCGGTGCCCATCAGTTGCATGATCAATAGTGAACCACCAATGGAAAAAATCAACGAACTTCCGATAAGGAAACCAGCCCTTGCACCCATGGCAAACAAAATAATAATGATTACAATTCCGATGGATTCAGCAAGATTGATGATAAAACCCTGATTGGCTTCGGTAGCGATAACATCTTCGGGATAAAGCGATTCTATTTCGATACCTGCTGGTATTTGCGGCAGCATCATTTGCATCCTTTCGCGAACCAACTTTCCGGTAAGCGCCACATCTTCACCGCGTGCGGTGGAAACACCAAAACCAAGAGCCGGTTTACCGTTTACCCGCATCAGGTTTGCCGGAGGTTCATTGTACCCTTTTTCCACCCTTGCAAAATCACCAAATCGTACCTGCTGCCCTGTGTTTGATGCCATAAGCAGGTTTCTGATATCGTCGAGGCTTTTGTAGGTTCCATCGGCAATTACTTTCATTTGCAGGTCGCCGGTAACTTTTTCACCCGTATTTACCAGAACATTCTGTGCTTTCAGAGTTTGTGCGATGGTATTCAGGTCGAGGCCCAGATTGGCTAATTTACTGGCCGAAATAAAAACATTGATAACTTCGGTTTGCTCGCCCGAAAGTGATATTTTCTGAACACCATCGATAGTAATCAGTTCTGTTTTCAGAAAGTTGGCCCATTTGCGCAGTTCATGATAGTCGAAACCCTGGTCGGCTGTAATGGCATAGTAAATCCCAAATACATCACCAAAATCATCGGCTACAGAAATGGGGGAAGCACCCTGCGGCAATGAAGGCTGCACATCCATTACCTTGCGCCGCAGCTCGTCCCACATTTGAGGAATTTCATCT
>DYQT01000423.1 GCA_020719165.1 Draconibacterium orientale
CCCTTCCCAACAGTTCTGTCTGGATAACTAACAACGCCCCCGGCTGCAACAGCCCGGAAGAAGTGGAAGAGGCCTGCCTGATTTCGGTGGGAGAAACAGGCGTTGAAAATCAAATCACCCCGTTCCCCAACCCGGCTGATAAAACCATTTCGATTTTGGCTAACGGAGGGCCGGAAATTCAGGAAGTTTCCATTTCAAACCACCTGGGTCAGGTTGTTTTACAGGGTAAGCCAGTCAGTAATCTCTTTGATGTTTCAACACTTCAACCGGGAGTCTACTTTATCCAAATCATTTCAGAGAAATCCAAAATCATCCGGAAATTAATCATTCAATAAAAATATCCTTTTTGGGAAATTCACCGGGTGACTTAAAGTCATCCGGTGAATGAAACCAGAAAACAAATTTAACAGGTTTAAAAAACAGAAATACAAGCATTTAATAACAATTAAAAATTAGTCATTATGAAAAAAATTACAAGCATTACAGCAATTCTCCTCTGCACAGCCTGGATGGCCTACGGGCAGTGGACTTTTACAAATTTATCTGCCCCCAGGGACTATATGGGGGCAACTGTTCTTGGATCAAAAGCCTATTTTGCCGGGGGATCCAATGATTCCGGTTTATTATCCTCAGTTGAAATTTATGACACACAAACAGGACAATGGACCTACGACAACTTATCGGTTGCAAGAGAATTGCCTTTTGCCACCACTTGTGGAAGCAAAGTAATTTTTGCCGGTGGTGTCGATTTTTATATTTCCGGGAATGTATTTTCTACTGTGGATATCTATGATACCATAGATCAGACCTGGACCGTTGAACAGCTTTCTGTTCCAAGACTTCAGGCGGCTGTGGTAAGTCATGGAAACAAAGTATTGTTTGCTGGCGGAGCCAACCTCCAGCAGGGTGTTGTTTATGATGTTGTAGATATTTATGATGTGGAAACAGGTGAATGGACAACCGCTTCACTTTCCGAACCCAGGGTTGTGTGGTGGGCTA
This sequence comes from Draconibacterium orientale, assembly GCA_020719165.1. Lineage (GTDB taxonomy): Bacteria > Bacteroidota > Bacteroidia > Bacteroidales > FEN-979 > CAIVAT01. The sequence goes on from DYQT01000423.1 coordinate 1,000, forward strand.
AAGTTGGCGACCTGGCAATTTTTGCTGGTGGTTACGATCTTCTTAATTCCTCAAAAAGGGTTGATATATACAACTTCACTACCGAAACGTGGAGCATTGATTCGCTCTCTGTTCCAAGAGCATTTGTAGGCATGACCACTATTGGTAATAAGGTATTGATTGCCGGAGGCATGACCACAGGCAATGTCGCCAGCAATATTGTAGATGTTTACGATGCCTCATCGGGAAATTGGACAACTGCAAATCTCTCTCAGGCCAGGGCATTTTGTGATAATCAGAATGCTGTGACCGCAGGTGGAAAAGCCTACTTTGTTGGAGGTGGAAAGATTCATTTGAACGGAGCATACTGGACTATTGCTTACAATGTAATTGACATTTTTGATGAAGCCGACAACAGCTGGTCGGTTGATTACATGCCGGTTACTCCACGCGTACATCATGCTGTGGTTTCTACCGGCAATAAAGTCATAATTGCGGGAGGATACATTATGATTCCTCCGTATGGATGCGATTCAACCGTGGCAATTTACACCTGCCCATCATCATCCTGCCTCCCCGAAGGCATCAC
>DYQT01000424.1 GCA_020719165.1 Draconibacterium orientale
ATATGCCAGAAAAGGCATAAAGGGCAAGCACATCCTGATTTGTTATTCAAGTTTATATTCAAGACGACACCGCAAAGGCGATGCGACAAACAAAAGTTTCAGCTTAAATGAAAATAAAAAACCACACATACAACTTACACTCTCATGCTAATGCCATCAAACCGTTAAGAGTCGAGCAAAAATAACTTGAACGACTTGCACTCATTTTTGGGCCATCTTTGCTCGCAGCTCAATCACAAAATCCTCGGTGTAGCCCAACTACACCTGCGGTTTTGTTCAATCGCTGCACCCAAATCTGACCCAAACCTGAACGCAATTTTGTCCAACATGTTTTTGCTCGACTCCTTACTTGCCCAGGTTGTCTGCCGCAAAGCCCCAGTTGATCAGTTTGTCGAGCACGGCATTGACATAATCCCCACGACGGTTCTGATAATCCAGGTAGTAAGCATGTTCCCAGACATCGATGGTCAGAAGCGGTTTCATGCCTTTCGTTAAAGGGACATCAGCGTTACCCGTCTTGACAACCTTGATCTTGTCACCATCGAATACAAGCCAGGCCCATCCACTGCCGAATTGACCTGTTGCGGCGCCTGCCATCTCTTTTTTGCATGCATCCACACTCCCGAATGCGGCCTCAATTTTCTGCTTCAATACGACGGGCGGTTCACCACCTCCATTTGCTTTCAGGCTGTTCCAGTAAAAAGTATGATTCCATACCTGAGCAGCATTGTTGAAAATAGCAGCCTTATCTGCTTGGCCAGCGGTGTCCGCAATGATCTTTTCCAAAGAAAGGTCGGCAAATTCTGTTCCTGTCACAAATTTATTCAAATTATCAACATACCCTTTGTGATGTTTACCATAATGGAAGCCTATTGTTTCAGCGGATATTAGCGGGGCAAGCGCGTTTTCCGGGTACGGAAGTGGTGGTAAGGTATGTACAACAGCAGCCTGGGCGCGATTGAGAGATCCCCCCATGGCATACAACAAAGCAGCACCGGCAGATCCATGGAGAAAATCACGGCGATTGATAACGGGAAGTTTTGTCGTCTCTGGTGAACTTATCATGGCATCTCCTTTAGATTAAAGGGTAAAGGGTACCTTGAAAAATGGTCTTTTCGCTCAGGCTCTTCGTTACGCAAAAAAACTTATCATTGGAATATCAACTATATGCCTGCGGTAAGGTTTTTCGCGTGCCTCGATTTTGAACAAAAAACTTCAATTTTCAAGGTACCCTAAAGAAAAAATAAGACACATATGCTGTTCTTTTTTACACTGAACCAACCCTCTTGTAAGAAGTATGTCATTTTCAGTTATGTGTTGTCAACAAATTGTCATGATGTTTGTCAGAAATGTCCGGTTAAACAGTTGCAGACATTTAATCCAGATATTTTCAAAACAATCTCTTTTTTTCTTGACAAAGTAGTGAGATGAAATCTTCTCGAAGGGGGTATCAGGCTTGATAATTGTGTATTTTTTTGTTCCTACCCACACTATAACCAATCGCGGGGTAAAAGGTCAGCGATCTTCGTTTTGCCCTGCCCAGGTGATGGATGATAGCAGCGAA
>DYQT01000166.1 GCA_020719165.1 Draconibacterium orientale
CCGCAGTTTTACGCTCATTCCTCGATTTTCTGAACGTGAATTTTGTGAGGCGGTTTCAGTGCTTAGTAAACATTGTACCATGCAATGCAGTCGGAATGTAATCCACTTTTTGTTTCATATTAAAAACTGACGGATGTGTATAAAGAGTAACCTTCAAGGGGAGGGCAGTGGAAAGGTTATTGTAAATCAAGAATATATCTAGTGCCTACGGCGCAGGTTAAGTTAAGAGATACACCTGAATTCAGAAACTTAAACAGGCTCTAAGTTTTTTCCAGGGTATAAACTTTTTCCTGAACCCACGCAGCCCATTGGGCATCGGTTTTTGATTTGTCGAAGGTGGTATAGGGAATGATATCGCCCACACACAGTGTGATGGTTTTATTAAATTGTTTGGCCATTTCATCTACCAGGTAGAGCATTTCGATATTGGCGCCGATGCCAAGTCGTTTGCGCCACCGGGCCAGGTTGTAAAACCAATTTGAATTCTGTCCGGCAACATAAACAGGAATAACATCCCGTTGATATTTCTTAGCTTTTTTAATGAAGGTGCTTTTCCATTCCAGATCACGGATCACATTTTCTCCGTGAATTCTTTGTTTTCGTGATACCAATCCGGCAGGGAAATAGAGGATTGTCTTTTCAGAGGCAAAGGTTTCGTTGATCAAACGCGCATTTTCGGTATTCCGTCCATGTTTGTTGATTGGAATAAACAAGGGACGAAGCCCGGGTACATTCATAAGCAGATCATTGACAGGAAATACGATATCCTTGCGGATTTTACCGAGCTCCTGCATGAGGGCCATGCCGTCAATTCCTCCGAGGGGGTGATTTGAGGAGACGATGAACCGCCCGGTAGCAGGAATGAGCGGATCTGGCGCAGAGAGAACTTTCCGTTTGTCGATTATTTCAACCTTAACTCCAAATTCTGTCAGAATGGCTTCGACAAAAGGCAGTCCCTGCTTGTCGCGGTTTCTCCAGATGTAGCCATTGACCTCCTCCTGGTGGGTAATTTTTTTCAGGTATGAAAGTATAAAACCAGGGATGAATTTAAGCAACCCGGGGTTTTTCGAAGCAAACAATGCTTCGATGTCGATTAGTCGTTCAGGGATTTCACCTATTTCGTGTTGTGACATGGCGCAAAATTACGAATATCTTTATTTCTCAAACTTACATACTGTATCTTTGTACAATTATTCACTGCTCACACGCCCATATGGAACCCATCATTGACCCGGTAGATAAAAAATTGCTTGAATCGGAATTGGTTGACAGCACTTTTTTACGCAACACCAACAATGGACACAATAAAATATATGTTTTTACTGCTCACGACTCCCCATATCTCATGCGTGAAGTGGGGCGGTTGCGTGAAATAACCTTCCGTGATGCCGGTGGCGGGACGGGAAAAAGTTCGGACATTGATGAATTTGACATCATGGAGGTTCCATTCCATCAGCTTATTGTGTGGGATCCGATCGAAAGTGAGATTACGGGTGGTTACCGGTTTATTCACGGGCGCGATATTTTGTGTGATCAAAAATCGTGTGTTCACAGTGCAACGGCCGAGCTGTTTAATTTTACCAATAAATTTATCCGCGATTATCTGCCGGTCAGCATTGAACTCGGAAGGTCGTTTGTTCAGCCCAATTATCAGCCATTGGTTAATTTTCGCAAGGGGATGTACGCGCTTGATAATCTTTGGGACGGGCTGGGAGCCATGATCATCGAAAATCCGGATGTGAAGTATTTCTTTGGCAAGATGACGATGTATCCCAATTATAACAGGATCGCCCGCGATATTGTTTTATATTTTCTGCGCAAATATTTTCCGGATACCGAAACATTGATGTTGCCTTTAACGCCAGTTGTGTGTGACACACCCGATGCCGAGATTGCCGAATTGTTTTCTGCGCGAACATTTGAGGAAAATTACAAAATTCTGATTCAAACCGTTCGGAGTCACGGTGAGCATGTACCTCCGCTGGTAAATGCCTATATGAATCTTTCACCAACCATGAGAACGTTTGGCACAGCTATAAATCATGATTTTGGAGAGGTGGAAGAGACAGGGATTTTAATACACATTGACGACATATACCCCCGTAAGAAAGAGCGGCACCTGAAAAGCTACATTCAGAGACTTTCATCGCTCAAAGGGCTGAGGTGGAGAAGGAAGCGGTGATGTAACTATTTGGTCTCAGCAGGGGTTGAAGCGTTAACTTTACGCATCAATTTACTTTTGAGATTGGCCGCTTTATTCTTGTGGATTACATTTTTCTTGGCCAGTTTATCAATCTGCGATACTACCTTGGAAATATCTTTGACAAGGGTTTCTTGATCTTCAGTTTCACGAAGTTTTTTAACTGCATTACGCACGGTACGTCCCTGGTAACGGTTTTGGGTACGTTTGGTTTTAGTGTTGCGGATGCGTTTTTCTGCGCTTTTGTGATTGGCCATGATTCAAATATGTTTTCAAATTGGGGTGCAAAGATACAATTATTTGGCAAAAACCCAAAGTAAACCGAAAAAATACTTTTTGTTAATAACTTATTCAATTTCCCCTATTACCTTTTTCATTTTTTCTGATTAAGCATAAAAGCAAAATGAGCATGTTGGTAAAAACATTTGGAAGCGCTGTTTTCGGAATCAGGGCGATAACTGTCACGGTTGAAGTTTACATGGATCTGGGAATTCAATTTTTCATGGTTGGTCTGCCCGACAATGCCGTTAAAGAGAGTCATCAGCGCATTGAGTCGGCTCTAAGGAATAACGGGCAGCGGATACCTGGCAAAAAAATCATCATCAATATGGCGCCTGCCGATATCCGGAAGGAGGGATCATCGTATGATCTGACCATCGCAATCGGAATTCTCGCCGCGAATGAAATAATCAAAGCTGAAAAGCTTGAGAAATACATGATCATGGGCGAGCTTTCACTTGACGGAGGCCTGTTGCCCATCAAGGGAGCCTTACCCATTGCCATAGAAGCCCGGGAAAAGGGTTTCAAGGGCATCCTGCTGCCATTGCAAAACGCAAAAGAGGCGGCGATTGTGGGTGATCTTGAGGTTTATGGCATCACCTCGATCAAAGAGGCAATTGGTTTTTTCAACGATGAGCAGGAGTTACCGCGGACGCGGATGAACATGGCGGAGGAGTTCTCAGGAAAGGTTTTGCATTATGAGCATGATTTCTCGGATGTACGCGGTCAGGAAAACATAAAAAGGGCGCTGGAAATAGGGGCTGCGGGCGGTCACAATGTCATTTTGATCGGGCCGCCGGGAGCCGGGAAGACCATGCTGGCCAAGAGAATTCCCTCTATTTTGCCTCCATTGAACATGAAGGAGGCCCTTGAGACAACAAAGATCCATTCAGTTGCCGGAAAACTGGGAAGTCATCGTTCGCTGGTAACCATGCGACCATTCAGGTCTCCCCATCACACAATTTCGCATACTGCATTGGTGGGTGGCGGAAGCATACCCCAGCCTGGTGAAATTTCTCTTTCGCACAATGGCGTGTTGTTTCTGGATGAGTTGCCTGAGTTTAAGCGGACGGTATTAGAGGTGCTCAGGCAGCCAATGGAAGACAGGGTGGTGACAATTTCACGGGCCAAGATGTCGCTCGAATTTCCTGCCAGCTTCATGCTGATTGCCGCCATGAACCCTTGCCCATGTGGCTATTACAACCACCCCACCATCGCATGCCAGTGTAAGTCGGGTGATGTACAAAAGTATATCAACCGGATATCGGGGCCGTTGTTTGACCGGATCGACATCCATATTGAAGTGGTGCCGGTTGACTTTAAACGGTTGAGCGAGAGCCGACCTTCCGAAAACAGCAAGATAATCAGAGAGAGGGTGATCGGGGCAAGGCATATCCAGGAAAAACGGTTTGAAGGGATGGAGGGGATACACAGCAATTCGCAGATCCCTTCAAGGATGTTGCGGGAGGTATGCAGGATCAACGAAACCGGTAACCAGTTGTTGAAAAACGCCATGGAAAAGCTTGGGCTCTCCGCGCGGGCGTACGACCGGATTCTGAAAGTTTCACGAACCATCGCAGACCTGGATCAGTCGCCCGATATCAGGGCCGAGCACCTGGCGGAGGCGATCAATTACCGGTCGCTTGACCGGGATTCCTGGGGGAGGTGAAACGGAAATCGTGATGTTGAATGAAAAATGAAAAAGGTTCGTTCGCGTTGGTTTGGATTGGGTTGGGAAATCATCGGAGGTAAAGGTCGGAAATTACGAAGCAGGCAAAAATTACGGAGGCCATGCCATTCATGGTGGCAAAGGCAAGGTTTACGCAGGAAATGTCGGTCGGTTTAACAAGAATGTGCTCATAAACAAGCAAAATCGCGAATATTGCCGCGCCAATCCAATATAAGATGTGGAAACTGCCAATGATTCCTCCGACAGCTACCAGAAGCAGTGCGATAAAGTGGAAGATGGATGAAAGAATCAATGCATTTGTCCTGCCCAATTTCGCCGGCAGGGATTTAAGATTTTCCAGCCGGTCAAATTCTATGTCCTGGAGGGAATAGAGAATATCGAAGCCGGCAACCCAAAAAATCACAACGAAAGAATAGATAAGAGGGAGCAGGTCGAATCGCGCTGTTACAGCCAGGTAGGCTCCGATTGGAGCGAGCGCCAAACCCAATCCAAGAAACAGGTGCGACAAATAGGTGAAACGTTTGGTGAGGCTGTAGCCCAATACGACAATAAGTGCAACGGGCGACAGCAAAAAACACATAAAATTCAGCAGGTAGCTGGTGGCAATAAACAGCAAAGAATTGATGATGACAAACAAAAGAGCTGAATTAGGCGTGATGATATCGCTGGGAATTTCGCGTAAGGCGGTGCGGGGGTTCTTTTTATCAAATTCACGATCGACGTAGCGGTTAAAACCCATGGCGGCATTGCGGGCAAAAAGGACACATAAAAGTACCAGCAACAACAGCCGGAGGCTCAGTTCCTGATGATGGGTATTTATTCCCAGAAAGAAACCAATCAGGGCAAACGGCAATGAAAATATCGTGTGGTTGATTTTTACAAGGGAAAAATAATCTCCAATCTTTGATTTTTTCACAAAGGACATTCCTGATGGATTAGTGCACAAAGTTAATAAAAACAGGGTTGCCAGTTTTAAATACCCTTGTAACTATTTTGCAGGAGAATCGTCCAAGTTGTCATTCTGCAGAATTTACGCTAAATTTGTAGCTTTATTATATGATTATGAGCAGGCAGGTTGAAGCCGTGTTGGGTTATTTAAAGCATGCGCTTAAGGCGCGATCAAAGTACCATATCCACTCTCCATTTGTTTTTGGCTTTTATCAGAATGTGCTCAAAGATGAGCATACTTACACGCAGTATCGGGTTGTAAACAGGTTGCGAAAGGAACTTGAAACAGCAAGCCGCTTTATTAAACGTAAAGACCTGGGTGCAAAGTGTAAAGACTTTCCATGCGACCAGCGTTTTGTGAGAGTCAAGGATGTTGTTCATCATTCATCGGTTACACGAAAGAAGGGTGAATTTTTATTCAGGCTGATTTTGCAGTACAAGCCATCCTCCATTCTTGAATTGGGAACTTCGCTCGGGATAAGTTCGATTTATTTCGGACTAGCTGCTCCCGAAAGCAAGATCATTACCATTGAAGGGTGTCTAGATTCGGCCAATCTGGCGCGTGAAAATTTTTTAAAGGCCGGACTTAAAAACATACAGGTTATCACAGGTAATTTTGAAGAGAAACTCGCTGATGCATTTCTGGAGATGCCACTTCCTGACCTGGTTTTTTTTGATGGTAACCATAGAAAGGAACCGACTCTGTCATATTTTAATCAATGTTTGCAACATGTTCATCCCGGGACGATATTTGTATTTGACGACATTCACTGGTCGTTGGGTATGGAGGAGGCATGGAATACGATCAGGCTTCATCCACGGGTAAAAGTAAGTATCGATTTATACCACATGGGAATAGTGTTTTTTAGAGAGGAGTTAAGTAAAGAAGATTTTACCATACGTTTTTAAATATATTTTATCCATGAACGATGAAGTTATCCGTTTAGAGAGCATTGTAAAAAACTATAAAATCGGCACCATCCTGGTTGAAGCTTTGCGATCGGTTTCCCTGGTTATCAGAAAAAATGAATTTGTTGCGCTGATGGGGCCATCTGGTTCAGGAAAATCAACGCTGATGAACATTCTGGGCTGTCTGGATACCCCAACCAGCGGTAATTACCTGTTAAATGGTGAGGATGTAAGCAAAATGGATGACAATGCATTGGCTGAAATCAGAAACCGTCAGATCGGCTTTGTTTTTCAGACATTCAATCTATTACCAAGGTCAACTGCCCTCGAAAATGTGATGCTTCCGCTCATTTATGCCGGCATTGGCAAAGCCAAACGGATTGAATTGGCAAAACAGACCCTGGAAGAGGTTAAGTTGGGTGATCGTATGGCTCATAGACCCAATGAGTTATCGGGAGGGCAGCGTCAAAGGGTTGCCATTGCGCGCGCGCTGGTAAATCATCCGGCGATAATCCTGGCAGATGAACCCACCGGAAATCTCGATTCTAAAACTTCGGTTGAGATTCTTGGACTTCTCGAGGAGATTCATAAAATGGGAAATACGGTAATTATTGTTACCCATGAAGAGGATATCGCTCAACATGCTCATCGTATCATCCGGTTGATGGACGGGAAAATAAACGTGGATGAAGCGAATAAAAACATTAAAACCATTGCCGATTATCATTTTAAGGCGGCAGCACAATGATATCTATAACTGTTTTCTGTGACAAACTGTTGATCGATGCATAAGGAGGGCAACTACAAGAAGCTTTTCAAGGAATTCAACCAGCTCAACATCATGATTATAGGTGATGTTATGGTTGATTCGTATTTATGGGGTAAGGTGGAGCGGATCTCGCCTGAAGCGCCTATTCCGATTGTTGCTTTGCATAAGCGGGAGAACAGAATGGGGGGGGCAGCAAATGTTGCGATGAATATCCGATCGATGGGGGCAAACCCTATCCTCTGTTCGGTGATTGGCACGGATGACAAAGGCGATCAGTTTCTCGGACTGTTGAAGAAGGAGAATATTGGCGGTGAAGGGATTGTACGAAGCGCCCGTCGTATCACCACCACGAAATTCAGGATTTTTGGCAATTCATTCCAAATGCTGCGGGTGGATGAGGAGATCGATAATGATCTTGTTCAGGGTGATTATTTAACGCTTATTCGCGTAATAGATCATATTTTATCTCATGTAAAGGTTGATTGCATCATTTTTCAGGATTACGACAAGGGCGTTATTACACCCAGGTTGATTGAAGAGGTGGTGAAGCGGGCACAGGCTGCCGGGATTCCTGTTGCGGTTGATCCGAAAAGGAAAAATTTTATGGCTTATCAGCATGTGACTTTGTTTAAGCCAAATTTGAAAGAGATGAAGGATGGGTTGAAACTGGAGAATGATTTGAGCGACAATCAGGTTGTGATTGATGCTGCCCAGCAACTAAGGTACATTCTTGATTCCAGATATGTACTTACAACCATGTCGGAGAAGGGTGTG
>DYQT01000425.1 GCA_020719165.1 Draconibacterium orientale
CGTTGTTGCTCCAGGTGGATTCGTTCACATCTTTGGTACTGTCGTCATCAACCATCGCAATGGGGATGAGGTTGATTTTCTCAGGTTTTACACCGTAAGAAATCAGTGCTTTTTTAAAATATTCAAACGATTGAACCGAAACCCCGCTGGCAGAAGGGATGATGGCAAATGAGGCATTTTCATGTCCTCCAGCCAGATGAATCATCTGATTGAAAATGCTTTTGTTGTTGTTTTCAAGTCCACCGCCAACGATAACCAGGCTGCCTTCCGGCAAATGCTGACCGAAAAGCAGTGTGCAAATTGTGATAAAGAATGTTGTTAATCCAACTCTGTAAGCCATAAATGCTGAGATATTATTTGAAGCGAAATTAAAAAAAATCACCACAGCCGGCTTAAGTCGATTATTTTATTCAAATTTGCTGATCAAAAACAAAGTTTATGCTGACATTATTTAAAAATGCACTTGTTTATTCGCCTGAAAATTTAGGAAAAAAAGATGTTTTAACAGGTGGCAAAACCATTCTTGCCGTTGCCGGTACCATTGATCCACCTTCGGGAGTGGAAGTTCAAACGATTGATTGCGAAGGGCTGTGGCTTGTTCCAGGCCTGATTGATTCGCACGTGCACGTTACAGGCGGAGGAGGTGAAGGTGGTCCGGCTAGCCGTATGCCCGAACTTCAGTTAAGCATGATGGTGGAAGCCGGTGTTACCACAGTTATTGGCTGCCTCGGCACCGACGGCATCACGCGTTCGGTGGAAAGTGTGCTGATGAAAGTGAAATCGCTGCGCGCACAGGGCGTTTCAGCCTGGATGTACACTGGCGCTTACCAGGTTCCGCCACCTACCATCACTGGCGACATTGCCAAAGATATCGCTCTTTTCGAGGAAATTATCGGAGTGGGTGAGATCGCCATCTCCGACCATCGTTCATCGGTTCCAACCATAGCTGAATTGGCAAAACTTACCGGCCATGCCCGCGTTGCGGGGATGATTGGCGGAAAAGCCGGAATTGTGAACATGCACATGGGCGACGCCCACGACCCGTTCCGCCCGCTTCACGAAATTGTGGCCTCAAGCCAGATGGGCTACAAACAATTTATTCCCACCCACTGCAACCGCAACTTCTACATTTTTGAGGACTCAAAAGAATACGGGAAAAAAGGCTATGTTGACATCACCACCAGCGGATATCCTTATTACGCCGATGAAGAGGTAAAACCTTCGCATGCGCTGAAATTACTGATAGAGAGCGGCGTACCGGTCGAACACATCACGTTTACATCGGATGCCTGCGGCTCGTTGCCGGGATTCGATCCGGTGACCGGAAAACTGGTAAAACTGGAAATGGGACTTCCTTCATCGGTGTTGCGGGAAATAAAGGAAGCTGTGCTGGATGACGGAATTGCCCCGGAAACGGCACTGAAAGTGGCCACTTCCAACCCGGCCACCATCCTGAAACTGACCGGAAAAGGATTTATTCAGGAAGGCTGCGATGCCGATATTCTCGTGATTGACCCGCATTTCAACATCATCCGCTACATGGCGATGGGAAAACTGATGTAA
>DYQT01000025.1 GCA_020719165.1 Draconibacterium orientale
TTCAAGGCAGGTCCAAAGCCAAATCCATTGCCAAAAGAATGTGTTGCCGGGCCACCTCCCGCATTGATAACCCAGGTACCAAGGCGAACAGGATCAAGCGAACCCTGGGAAAAACTTTTTCCAGGAGTTACCACAGCAACAAACAGGGTCAATAAAATTATTTTCAGTATTTTATCCATATAATGTAAATTGATATCCAGCTACTTCAACAAATCCTTGTCACAGTATGAATAACGCTGTTTGCCGGGAAAATGGTATATCAGCCGGCACTTTTTCCAGAAAGCCTGCCAAACCGATTGAAATTCTATTGTTTGACTAATTTTTATTCTCAGGAATGCGGACAAACCAGCCGCAGAGTTGACCGAATACCCACCCGATCACTCCACCTGCAACCCACCCTGCCAGAATATCTCCCGGATAGTGCACCCCGAGATAAATCCGGGTGTAGGCCATAAAAAAGGCCCAGCCAAGCAGGAGTATTGAAAAATAGGGGAATGGGTTCCCCAGCAGGATGATCATAAATATTGCGATAGCCAGGTTTGTAGAAGCATGGGCAGAATAAAACCCAAATTGGCCACCAAGATATCCGTGCAGGGTATGTATCCCGGGGATTCCTGCATGGGTTGGCCTGGGTCTGGCCACCCAGTCCTTGAAAAAATTTGAAAGCTGGTCGCTGCTCACGATCATCAGGATGCAAAAAAGGATAATCCAAATGGTTTGCCACCTATACTTTCGAAATAAATAATACAGGAGCAAAAAATATAATGGCACCCAGGTACTGGTGTTGGTACCCCAATACATCACAATGTCAAAAATCGGACAATGCAGTCCGTTCAGGAAAAGAAAAACTGATTGATCAAAAGATTTATACGTATCGAGCATGCACAAAACCTGGTTCTTGTCACGTATCACGCGTCACGTGTCACATGTCACGATTTATTTATCCCGATTCAACTCCTCCCAAAGGATATTCTTCAACTTCTCCAAACCGGTCTGCTTGTGAGAAGAGATAAAGACCGTGGGAATGTCTGGCAAATCCTTTTTCAATTCATCCAGAATTTCTTCATCAGCAAGGTCTGATTTTGTTACTGCCAACACACGTGCCTTGTCCAACAATTCAGGATTATATTGGGCAAGTTCATTCAGCAGAATCTGATACTCCTTGCAGATATCTTTCGCATCTGCGGGCACCATAAACAGCAATGCCGAATTGCGCTCAATATGACGCAGAAATCGCAGTCCCAGCCCTTTGCCTTCGTGAGCGCCTTCAATAATTCCGGGGATATCGGCCATCACAAAAGATTTATTATCATGATACCTGACAATGCCCAAATTTGGAACCAGCGTCGTAAACGGATAATCGGCAATTTGTGGTTTTGCCGCTGAAATAACCGACAACAATGTCGATTTTCCGGCATTGGGAAAACCAACAAGGCCAACATCGGCCAGAAGTTTCAATTCAAGAACTTTCCAGAGTTCAAGTCCGGGTTCTCCGGGCTGTGCAAACTTCGGAGCCTGGCGGGTAGGAGTTTTAAAATGGTCGTTCCCCAGGCCTCCTCTGCCGCCCGGAACAAGAATGTGGGTTTGACCGTCTTCAGTGATTTCACACTCAAACTCTTCCGTTTCGGCATCCCTGGCTACTGTCCCCAGTGGAACGTCTATGATAATGTCCTTGCCATTAGCGCCATGCATGAGCTGTTTTGATCCGGCCCCTCCATGCTCCGCTTTGAGATGCTTGGTAAATTTTAGATGTAACAGCGTCCAGAACTGGCTGTTCCCTTTCAGAATAACATGTCCTCCCCTGCCTCCGTCGCCGCCATCCGGACCACCATGAGCGTTGGTCCGGGTACGCATAAAATGTCGCGATCCGGCACCGCCGTTTCCGGAGGCACAATGGATCTTTACATAATCAACAAAATTTGAATCAGACAAGAGGGATTTTGATTTACGATTTGGGATTTACGATTTACGATTTACGATTTGCTGTGGCTGTCGTCTTGCCATGCTAAAGGCTGATTACTTCACAAAGTTGGCTGAATATCTCCTCAATGGAACCTTGGCCGTAAACTTCCCGGTACAGGTTTTTCTCCAAATAATAGTCGATCAATGGCTTGGTATGATGATGGTATTGAACCAGCCGGTTTTTTATCACCTCCTCCGTGTCATCCTTCCGTCCCTGATCAAGGGCACGCTTCAGCAAACGCTTTACCAACTCCGCCTCATCAACTTCGAGAGCCAGCACAAGTGATACTTTTTGGCCATGCTTCAACAACATTTTATCAAGTTCCTCTGCCTGATTCAACGTTCGGGGAAATCCGTCGAGCACAAACCCGTTCACCGTATTGTTCTTTACAAAAACGGACTCCATGATTTCGATCAGCAATTCATCCGAGACGAGATGGCCTGCTTCCATTACAGATTTGACTTTCAACCCCAAAGGAGTTGCCTGACTTACTTCGGCACGCAGTATATCGCCTGTTGAAACATGTTTCCAGCCAAATTTTTCAGCAATCTTAACAGCCTGGGTACCTTTCCCTGCACCCGGCGGACCAAAAAGGATCAAGTTGAACATATGCACCATATTTATTTGACAATCTTATATATATCAGGCAGGTTCCTGCCATAACCATCATAATCAAGACCATATCCGACGATAAAATCATTGGGAATGCTCAATCCAACATAGTCAATTTTAAAATCTTTAAGAAATGCATCCGGTTTAAAAAACAGACAAGCAACCTTCACACCGGCAGGACTGGTCTTTTTCATATCTCCCAGCAGTTTTTCCATGGTGATCCCTGAATCAACGATGTCCTCGACAATAATGATATACCGGTCTTGCAAATCTTCAGAGATACCAATCAACTCCTTAACCCTGGTGGTCGTTTCAGTTCCGGTGTAAGAGGCAAATTTCACAAATGATATTTCACAGGGGATGGTAATTTTGCGCATCAGATCGGAGGCAAAGATAAACGCCCCGTTGAGGATGGCTAAAAGTAGTGGATTTTTATCTTTAAAATCATGGTTAATGCCATCCGCAACTTTTTGTACTGCTGCATCAATCTCATCCCTGTCGATGAACTTTTCGAAAAGCAGCTCCCTTACGTGTACCTTTGTCATATTCAGTGATATGTTTCTTTTGCACAAAGGTAGACAAATTATATCTATTTTTGTGCAGGAACCTTAAATCTGCCAACATGGAAGCGAAAGTCAGCATCATCATGGGCAGCACCTCCGACCTCCCGGTGATGGAAGCGGCTGCCAAATTTCTGAACGATATGCACATCCCTTTTGAGATAAATGCACTGTCAGCCCACCGAACCCCCGAAAAGGTTGAAGAGTTTGCAAAGAACGCTCACCATCGGGGCATCAGGGTCATCATCGCCGCTGCCGGAATGGCTGCCCATCTCCCCGGTGTTATTGCCGCAATGACTACCCTTCCGGTGATCGGCGTTCCGATTAAAGCGTCGCTTGAAGGGCTGGACGCCCTTTTGGCCATTGTCCAGATGCCCCCCGGCATTCCTGTGGCTACAGTCGGAATTAACGGCGCTCAGAACGCTGCCATTCTTGCTGCTGAAATTCTTGCCATTGCCGATCCGGTGCTCCATAGTCAGATGATCATTTTCAAGGAAGACCTTAAAAAGAAAATCATCAAAGCCAATGAGGAGCTGGAAGGGGTGAAATTTGAATACAGGGTGGGTTAGATTTTCCTGATTACCATTAGGCCGTCCCTCACCGGCAAAATTAAATTTTCTACCCGCAAATCCCGGTTTACATAATCATTGAATTCAGCGATACCGAGGGTATCCTTATCCATTTTTGCAGGTTCTTCGGTCACTTTACCATCCCATAAAACATTGTCGGCAACGATAAACCCGCCCCGCCGCAATCGTGGCAAAACCAGGTGGTAATAATTAAGATAGTTTGATTTATCTGCATCGATAAAAACCAGATCCCAAACTACATCCAGTGTTGGAATTATCTCAAGTGCCTCCCCGAGATGCAAAACTATCGTCTCCTCTAACCCGGCCTCCCTGATGAACCTCCGTATCCCATCCTCCAACTCCACATTCACCTCAATCGTATGCAACAAAACTCCTCCCCTCCCCCCTGGGGGAGGGGCCGGGGGTGGGGGCATTCGCTCCGGGACAATGGCCGGGGGTGAAGCCATCCCAAGCCCCATTGCAATCGCTGAATAACCGGTAAAAGTGCCGATTTCCAACACTTTATCTGGCTTTATCATCTGGCAAATCATTCGCAACAAAGCACCCTGCAAATGTCCCGACAACATTTGCGGATAAACCTGTGAAAGATGGGTTTCGCGGTTCAACTTTGCCAGCACCGCCGGCTCCGGGGTCGTATGTGCCTCAGCATACTCCATCAGGATATCGGACATTTTCATTTTTTTCGTTATTTGTCCGCAAAATACAAATATCATGCGGAAATATTTAGAGACTGTACAAAATTGTCTTTAAATCCCGTTAGGGATTTCATATGGGTAGAAAAGCGGGCATTGGTTCATTATTTCGTCCCGTACGGGACGAGATGGCTTTTCAAACATTCGACTTCTACCCATATGTTGTGCCTACGGCACAGGCTATTCAAGAGATACAACTGAATTCAGAAATTGAAACAGGCTCTTAAACAACTTTTATCCCTCAATTTTCAGTAGATTTGTCAGAATATAAAAAATTGAATATGCGTTCACTCGAATTTAACCAGTTTTTACCGATAACGGCTGAAGAAGCCTGGGATTTTTTCAGCACGCCTGCCAATCTGAGCAAAATCACCCCCAAAGAGATGAACTTTGTCATTACCTCAAAACTTCCCGAAAAAATCTATCCCGGACTGATCATCACCTACCGTGTTTCTCCGGTATTAGGCATCCCCATGACATGGGTTACGGAAATCACCCAAGTTAACAATCCATTTTTCTTTGTTGATGAGCAACGCGAAGGCCCTTATGCAATATGGCATCACGAGCATCATTTTAAGGTGGTGGAAAACGGGGTAATCATGACAGATAAACTTTTCTACAAGGTACCCCTTGGCCCGATCGGCCATCTGATCGACACCATGTTTGTCCATAAAAAGATAAACGGAATTTTTGAATTCAGGAAAAAGTTCTTGGAAAAAAACGACACCCTTTTACCTCGATAAACTTACCTGAACGTCAACATACTCAATTGCTTCTCCTCAAATATTTCGTTGGCAATCTCTATTAATTCATCGGCGGTGGTAGCCTGAATACGTGCGATGAGTGTCTCCACCGGCTCAAAACGGTTTTGAAGCAAGTAACTTTTCCCGATGGCCAGCATGGCAGCCAGGTTCGACTCCTGGGCAATGGCAAGTTGTCCGATGATCTGCTCTTTGATCGTGTGCAATTGAACCCTGCTCAACTTCTCCTCTCGCAAACGCCTCAACTCCTTATGCACAATGCCAAGTGCCTTTTCATGATGAACCGGGTCGGTGCCAAAATAAAGTTGTACAATTCCGGTATCAGAATAGGCCGTGTAATGTGATTCGTTTTGGTAGGTCAATCCGTTTCGCTCACGCAACGCCAACGACAATCTGGAGTTCATAACAGGTCCGCCAAGCATGTTGTTTAGCAGTGCCAGCGGAATCCTGCGATCGTGGCCAAATGGATAAGCAGGTGTTCCAAGCATACAATGTACCTGCGATGTTTTCTTCCTGACAGTCTTTTGAAATGGATGGTAGTCCTGAAATGCGATCCGGGGATTACTTTGTCCCCTCACGGGATGATCGCTGAAATATTTACTGGTTAACCTCACCAATTTTTTAAAATCAATTTTGCCCACAGAGGCAACCACAACTTCATTCAACCGGTAATTGTTGTGGATAAAGCCTATAACATCCTTTTGCTTAATCTTTTTCAGGCTTTTGGCAGTGCCCATGATGTTTTTACCCAACGGATGTCCGGCAAAAACCAGATCTTCAAAATCGTCAAATATTTGCTCATCAGGCGAATCCTGGTACGATCTGATTTCATCCATCACCACCCGTTTCTCCCGCTCCAACTCTTTTTCCGGGAAAATCGAGTGAAAAAAAATATCCTGGAACAATTCAAGGGTACGGTCATAAAACTCACACAAAAAAGAGGCATGAACGCAGGTCTCCTCCTTGGATGTATAAGCATTCAAATCGGCGCCAATGTTTTCCAACCGGTTTAAAACCTGGAAAACATTGCGCTTTTCTGTCCCTTTGAAAATAGTATGTTCAATAAAATGGGCGATTCCATGCTCATTTTCTTTTTCATCCCGTGATCCTGCATGAATAAATAACCCGCAGTGGGCCACCAGATTCTGAATTGGGTAATGCACCAAACGGATCCCATTTGGTAAGGTAAAGGTTTGCAGTTCCATGAATTATTTCCGGCTCTCGATCAGAATCTCCAGCAATTTTATCCCTGCCTCCGAAACAACGGTACCTGGTCCGAAAATAGCTGCAGCGCCCGATTTATACAAGAAATCATAATCCTGCGGGGGGATTACACCCCCAACGATCACCATGATATCTTCGCGGCCAAGTTTTTTCAGCTCCTCAATAACTTGAGGAACAAGGGTTTTGTGGCCTGCCGCCAGACTGGAAACACCCAGAATATGCACATCATTCTCAACCGCCTGTTTTGCTGACTCCGCCGGTGTTTGAAACAAAGGCCCGATGTCAACGTCAAATCCGATATCGGCATATCCGGTGGCAACAACTTTAGCTCCGCGGTCGTGCCCATCCTGACCCATTTTTGCAATCATGATCCGGGGACGACGACCCTCCATTTCAGCAAATTTGTCGGCCAACACCCTGGCCCTGGCAAAAGCCTCATTGTCCTTTGATTCTGAGGAATATACTCCTGAGATGCTTCGTATCACGGCTTTGTACCTCCCGTAAATTTTTTCAAGTGCAAATGAAATTTCACCCAGCGATACCCTTTTCCGGGCCGCGTCAATGGCAAGGGCAAGAAGATTGCCCTCCCCTGATGACGCAGATGCTGTTAATGCTTCCAACGCAGCGTTAACTTCGTCATTGTCACGGTTTGCCCGTAAATTTTTCAGTCTGAGTACCTGTGATTCACGAACAGCGGCATTATCTACATTCAGAATCTCGATGGAATCTTCTTTTTCGAGCCTGTTCAGGTTCACTCCAACAATTTTATCCTTACCAGAGTCAATTCGGGCCTGCTTTCGTGCAGAAGCCTCCTCGATGCGCATCTTGGGAATCCCGGTTTCAATGGCTTTTGCCATGCCGCCCAAATTTTCAACCTCTTCAATCAAAGCCCAGGCTTTATGCGCAATTTCATGGGTAAGCATTTCAACATAATATGATCCCGCCCATGGATCGAGCGATCGACAGATTTGTGTCTCCTCCTGCAGGTAAATCTGGGTGTTGCGGGCAATGCGGGCAGAAAAATCAGTTGGCAACGCGATGGCCTCATCCAATGCGTTGGTGTGGAGTGACTGCGTGTGGCCGAGGGCAGCCGCCAAAGCCTCAACGCAGGTGCGGGCCACATTGTTAAACGGATCCTGTTCGGTAAGACTCCATCCCGAGGTTTGCGTATGGGTGCGCAAAGCCATCGATTTCGCATTTTTCGGATTAAATTGTTTGACAATTTTCGCCCATAGAATCCTCGCAGCACGCATTTTGGCAATTTCCATAAAATGGTTCATCCCTGCAGCCCAGAAAAATGACAACCTCGGAGCAAATGTATCGATATCCATTCCGGCGTTGATTCCTGCCCTTAAATACTCAAGCCCGTCGGCCAGGGTGTATGCAAGTTCAATATCTGCAGTAGCTCCTGCCTCCTGCATATGATAACCGCTGATGGAGATCGAATTGAATTTGGGCATATTCTTCGAGGTATATTCGAAGATGTCGGCAATAATTTTCATGGATGGACTGGGCGGATAGATATAGGTATTCCGTACCATGAATTCCTTCAGAATATCATTCTGGATAGTGCCTGTGAGTTTGGCCATCGGAACGCCCTGCTCCTCGGCGGCGACAATGTAAAACGCCAGAATGGGCAAAACAGCACCATTCATGGTCATGGATACCGACATGATATCGAGGGGTATCTGATCAAACAGAATCTTCATGTCGAGGATAGAATCGATGGCTACCCCTGCTTTCCCCACATCTCCCACCACACGCTCATGGTCAGAATCATATCCCCGGTGGGTGGCAAGGTCAAAAGCAACAGATAAGCCCTTTTGCCCAGCTTTCAGATTACGGCGATAGAATGCATTAGACTCTTCTGCAGTGGAAAATCCGGCATACTGCCTGATGGTCCATGGATTCATCACGTACATGGTAGCGTATGGCCCCCTGAGAAAAGGAGGCAGGCCGGCCGCATAATTGAGATGCTCCATACCGAGCAAATCGCTCTCACCAAATACCGGCTTTACCGGAATCTGCTCAGGAGTCTTCCAGCTTTTTTCATTCCCCGATTTTTCTTCCCATTCAGCGAATGATTCGGATGCCGGCACCTCATTCAATTTTACATTTTTAAAATCTGGTCTCATCGTTCTTTATATAGTTGTTGTAGGTTTTACAATGATATTCCAAAAACAAAAAACACACTCTGCGCCTGAGGATTTGTGATAAGTGAAACTTGCACAGGCAATGAATATGTTTTGGTTACCGGAATCTCCTTTTTCGCGGTAAGCCCGAGATTGGTAACCCCCGCGCTGGGTCCGTACCAGGCGCTCCCGAAAGGAATGCCGCCGATAAAAGGCTTTAATTCCACCCCGATTTTTTTCAGGGTTATGTTATAAGCCAATTCAAAATAGGTAGAAAAATTGTTCTTTGCACCCGACCCATAAACACCCGTTGAGTCCTGATTCTTGTCATCTCCATAAAACAGCGTGCTGGCTAATACCTCTATCGGGAATTTTTCCCCTCCGTCAAATGACAAGCATCCTTCAAAAGTATGGCCGGTTGTAGCATTGTTGAAATCGAAATAGCGATTTCCCTCATTGGGATTGAGCCCGTTCACAGTGAAATAGTCAAAAACCATCAGTGTAAACCATTGATAAGTATACGAAATGAAAAGATCGGTTTCAGCGTAGGCTCCTGCCTCAATTACCGTTGTATCATTTACCATCATGCTGTGTTTTGCAAAGGCATAAGATCCCCAGAACCCGATATTCAGGCCTTTCCACGAGAAATCAAGGTTTGGCTGGATTGCAGGGGAATTCCCAAAATCGATGCCCCTCCAGATATAACGGCTCATCAGATCGGCACCGAAATTGATGGTTGCAGACCCCTCCCGATTTTCGACCCCGATTTCATCGCGAAGCATCTCATCCTGTGCTTGAAGTGTATTCGACACGCAAAAACCACACAAAATGCTCGCCGTGATAAAAAAAAGTCGGGGATTGGGGAATGTACTCATGCTTCCGAAATTATAAATATAAAATTCGTTGCAATTCATTAACATCAAATGGTTTATTCATGTAAAAATTCATCCCTGCCACGAACAGCCGTTCCCGGTCGTCGTCAAAAGCATTCGCAGTGATGGCAATGATTTTTACCCGGTCAACAGGATCTGTTTGCCTTTCGTCCTCTATTTTCCTGATTTCACGTGTGGCAACAATCCCATCCATGACGGGCATCATGATATCCATTAAAATAGCATCATAGTGTTTGTGGGTGAATTTCTCCACGCTTTCGGCTCCATTTTCGGCTGAATCAACCTGATGCCCAAACCGTTTTAATGAAGCAACCATCAAACGAATGTTAATAACATTGTCGTCAACCACCAGAATATCCAGCGATTTTTGGCTGGTGTTGGAAGAATCTCCGGTCATGTTCATTTAATTAACAGTCAGTAATTAAAAATCGAAGTAAATTATGCAATTCCAAGAATCCGGTGATAGCTGCGCAGTGTTTCAAGCAAATTGCTGCGGACATGAATAAAATCGTCAACACCGGCCTTTTTCAAGTCTTCTATGATATCTTTCGGAAATCCTGCAACAACAATTCTGATATTATCACGGGCTTCATTAATTTTACGGGTAATTTCAGGCACAATCTGGGAATATTCTTCATCCGAACTACAAATAACAACCACTTCAGCTCCTGAGGCCAATGCAGACACTACACCCTCTTCTATTGTGGAAAATCCCTGATTGTCGATGATATCATAACCGGCACAACCAAAAAAGTTTGCCGAAAAACCCGCGCGGGCCCTGAGCATTGCCAGGTTCCCCATGGTAAAAAGAAACACAGCCGGACGTTTCTTCCCATGCTTCACAAATTGCTCAGTTGCGAGTCTGAGCTCTTCGAATCCTGCAGAAATCCGGAATGGTGCAAGCTTTTTATATGTTGTTGGCGAACAATCCTTTGCCTCCCCGGCCTCACGAATCGAATCGATCATTTGTTCGGCAATGTTGGGATATTGGTTTGTTCCCAGCATGATGATTTTCCGCTGGGCTACATCCATTAATTTCTGGTCGCGGCTATTTTCCACCTGCTCCTGGACAAATCCCGACTTTATGCACTCAAGCATGCCACCCCTTGCTTCAACATCTTTAAACAACTCCCATGCATGGTGGGCAATCGAGTGAGTAAGATTCTCAATATAGTAAGATCCGGCTCCCGGATCGGCAATTTTATCCAAATATGACTCTTCTTTGAGCACAAGTTGCTGGTTTCGTGCAATTCTCCTCGAAATCTCATCCGAATCCCTGAAAGAGATGTCAAATGGGTTGATCGTTACCGAATCGGCATTGCCAAGCGCTGCCGACATGCCCTCAGTAGTGGTTCGGAGCATATTCACATATGGATCATAGATTGATTTATTCCATAAGGCGGTAGTTGCATGGATGAACACCCTGAGAGAATCTTCCTGCTTTGCCTGATATTGTTCCACCATCCGGGTCCATAGCAACCGTACCGCACGGAGCTTTGCAATTTCCATAAAATAATTGGGGCCGATGGCCAGTGAAAGCTGCATATACGGGGCAACATCATCCGCGTTCATACCCCGCCCTGTCAGGCAGGCTAGATATTCACTGGCAGAAGCAAGGCTGAATGCAATTTCCTGAACCAGGGAAGAACCGGCATTCTGATAATAGTGGCCGTTAATCGTGATGACTTTAAAACCCGGTATTTTTTTTCTGGCAATACCTAAAAGATACTCGGTGTCTTCGAGGTCATGTTCCCAACTGATATAAAACTCGCCATGAAGCATCAAATAGCTGATGGGATCAAAATTGACAGAGCCTTGTATTTTTGCTCCCTTAACTTCCCGGTGACTCAGTTCGTAAATAAGTAATTCAAGAGCAAGCGCATAGGATTTTGCAGAGATAAAGTTAATTCCGGTTTTGGAAAGGTCGATCCCGGCAAGCAATTCACTCAACTGACCGTGTGTGCTAACCTCATTTGCTTTCAACCCAACAGCTCCGGCACCTTTCGCAATAGCATCCCTCGCTTGCACATTGATCGTAGGAACATCGGTCGCGCCAATGTCCTGCCGCACAATCCAGTCGTTGTTGCTTTGACGCAATCCACGCACAAAGGGTGAACTGGCCGGAAGGGCTTTGAGATACTCCAACCCTGCAAGATCTTCAGCCCTGTAATAGGGTTTGACATCAAATCCTTCATCGGTTTTCCAGACCAGCTTTTTTTTATAATCCGCACCTTTCAGATCTGCCAATATCTTCTGCTCCCATGTTTCGGTGGTGACCGGGGGAAATTCTGAAAACAATTTTGTCTGCTCTTTATTCTCCATGACTAGTTATTGCTATAGTATTTGGTGTTTTTGTATGGGAAACAACCTGGTTGTTGCCGATAAAAGTACCACAAATTTAAAGAATTCCTTAACTTTACACAAAAAAACCTATGATTGTTGCAATAAGCGGATCGACAGGGTTTGTGGGACAGGTTCTGAAAAAAAGAATATCGGCGCTGGGCTGGACTGTCAGGATCATTAATCGTGACTCGTTCGCCCTGTCGGATAAGGATTTTCGTGAGCAGATAATAGAGGGTACAGATGCCGTTATCAACCTGGCAGGTTCACCAGTTTCCCGAAAATGGACCCCGGCATACAAGCAGGAAATTTTGGATAGTCGCCTGAAAACCACCGCTAAAATCAGCGATTCCATCCATGGTGCTCAAAAAAAAACCTCCGTTTTCATCTCTGCTTCTGCAATCGGGATTTATGATGCTATCAACACCCACACAGAGACCAGCCGGGCTTACGCAGATTCCTTTCTGTCAGAAGTATGCCGCAAATGGGAGCAGGAAGCGCTCCATGTTGAAAATGACACGCGAGTGGTTATTTTCCGACTGGGCGTTGTGCTTGGCGAAGATGGCGGTGCATTGGATAAAATGCATTTTCCATTTAGCATCGGGGCAGGTGGAAAACTTGGCAGCGGAAAGCAGGCAGTGTCGTTTATCCACATTTCAGACCTTGTCAATGCAATAATTTTCGCCATCGAAAGTCCATCTATCCGTGGTATTGTGAATGCTGTTTCACCCCACCCGTCAACCAATGCCGAATTTACTGAAAAATTAGGCAACGTTCTTGGTCAACCAACCTGGCTTACAATTCCCGTTTTTATCCTGAAACTGATTTATGGTGAAGGGGCCATGGTACTGTTGGAAGGTCAGACAGTTCTTCCCGAAAAACTATTGCTGGAAGGGTTCAAATTC
The DNA here is from genome assembly GCA_020719165.1 of Draconibacterium orientale. Classification (GTDB taxonomy): domain Bacteria; phylum Bacteroidota; class Bacteroidia; order Bacteroidales; family FEN-979; genus CAIVAT01. The sequence continues at coordinate 12,673 of DYQT01000025.1, forward strand.
CAATATCCTACCATACAGAATGCCCTGGTTCAAATTTATCGTTGAACAATTTTCATTTCATCGATCAGCCGTTTGTTGTTGGCAACTTTATCAATCACGAAAAGGCAGTATCTGATATCAATGGAGATGTTGCGACATTGAGACGGGTCATACATCAGGTCGCTCAGGGTACCTTCCCAGTTACGATCAAAATTAATCCCGATGAGTTGCCCGTCGGCATTCAGAACAGGGCTTCCTGAATTGCCTCCTGTGGTATGGTTGCTGGCGGTAAAGGCCACATGTATGGTACCATCCTGGTCAGCGTAAACCCCGTAATCTTTCTGGCGGAACAACTCCTTCAGCCGCTGATCAACCTGATAATCATAAATGGTCGAATCCTCCTTTTGTAACACACCCGAAAGGGTTGTAAAATAATCATACTTTACGGCATCGGCCGGATAGTAGTCATCCACCTTGCCAAAGGCAATGCGGAGGGTTGAATTTGCATCAGCATACAGCGTTTTTCCCTGCTGCATCTCCATCTGGCCTGCCATGTAAATCCGCTGAAGGCTGTCGATCCGAGCGGTAATGCTGATCATCAGGGGAAGGATTTTTTCATCGTTACACTCATTAATGCTTATCATCAAACGATAGGCGGGATCCTTTTCCAATGCTTTAATTTTTGAGGCTTTAAAACCATTCAGAAAATTCAGAACCCTTGAAGAATCTGAGAAAACGGATGTTGCAAATAAATCGGCAGCATATTCCTCAATATTATGCTTGTACGATTTATCAATCTCGGCAAATACCCCCGGAAGGAATAAACGATCCATATGCACATCCATTTCCTTTAACATCGCAACCATAATCTTCCTGTCGATGGATGCTGAATAGTTCTTAAAAAAGTCGCGGGAACTTTTTTCCAGATTGTCGATAAGCCGTGCAATTTCGTCTGGTTTGGTCTCCTTCATTTTACTTATCCTAACCAGTTCCCTGAAAATTGAGGCATACCGCACTATTTCAATTCCCTGCCCGGCCTCATTGATGAAAATTGAAGATTGATCAACCGGAAGGTACCTCTCATAGGCTGATTTGAAAGCCGGAAGTAAATTTCCGTAACGGGATTTATGTGCCTGAGTTGAATCAGCCCATGCCTGGAACAGCTCCTCAAAATGCACTTTCTTTGCTACTGCATCAAAACGCCTGATGCCCCGGGATTCCCCGATCATTTTCTTCCAGTAATTTGCTATCCCGTTGGCCTTTGCGGTGTACTGGATTCGAACCAGCCGGCTCTCCTCCATCGCTGATTTCATGATATCAAGACGCTGCTGACGAAGACCTATCCTGAGTGGGTTTTCCACATTGGCAGTTAAATTTACCCCATAGGATGTCAGATATTCACGGGTACTTCCCGGGTAACCAAAAACAAAGGTGAAATCGTTTTTCTGATAGCCTTTCAGTGAAATCGGCAGATAATTTTTCGGTTTATAAGGAACATTATCTTTTGAATAAACTGCCGGTTGATTCTCTTTATTGGCATAAATTCTGAAAATGGAGAAATCACCGGTGTGTCTGGGCCACATCCAGTTATCTGTATCGCCTCCGAATTTCCCTATGCTTGAGGGGGGCGCTCCAACAAGCCTTACGTCTTTAAAAACTTCATTTACAAAAAGATAAAATTGATTTCCATAATAAAACGGCCTTATTTTGGCTTCATAGTGATTGTTGAGCATGGCCTCACGCTCAATTTTATCGGCGTTTAGTTTGATGATCTGCGCCCGCTGTAACTGGTTCATGTTGTCGTTCACCCCTTCAAGAACCCTGGCGGTTACATCTTCCATCCGTACCAGCAATGTAACGGTAATTCCCTGACTGGGAAGTTCTTCATCAAACGACCTTGCCCAAAATCCATCAGTGAGATAGTCGTTCCGGAGCGAACTGTGACGTTGTATTGCACCCAGCCCGCAATGATGATTGGTGAGAATCAGCCCCTGTGGAGATACGATTTCTGCGGTGCACCCTCCGCCAAATTGCACAATTGCATCTTTCAGACTTGAATGATTGATACTGTAAATATCCTCCGCGGTAAGTTTCAGGCCAAGGTCCTGCATACGCTTGATATTCAGTTGCTCCAGCAACATGGGAATCCACATGCCCTCTTCGGCTGTGGCAGGCAGGCGCAACAGCGCCAGCGCAATAATTAAAACACTTAATTTCTTCATTTTGTGGTAAGTTCAAAACGTAAATAGCAAATTTTCTTTCCCATATCAAGCCATCGCTTTTCATAATAGGTTTGAATGGAAACAACATCATCAGTTGTTCCCGATAGATACAGGTCATCGGTGGCCCATAAAAGTTTATGCCCTTGATTTTTAATCACATCCAGGGTATAATTATAAAAAAAGTGATCATCTGTTTTGAGATGGATGATGCCGCCGGGGTTGAGGATGTTTTGGTATTTGGCTAAAAAAACCGGAGATGTCAATCTCAGACGCTCTTTTTTAACCTGTGGATCCGGGAAGGTAATCCAGATTTCTGATATCTCCGCTGGAGCAAAAATCTGCTCAACATGATCAATCATGGCCCGAACAAAACCAACATTTCCCAAACACTCTTCCGAAACGGTTTTACTCCCTCTCCAAAGTCTCGAACCTTTCCAGTCGATTCCGATAAAATTTCTATGGGGATATTTAGTTGCCAAACCGACCGTATATTCTCCCTTGCCACAACCAAGTTCTACGACAATGGGATGGTCATTCTTAAAAAATTCCTTTCCCCATCCCGCCCTGAGGGAAAATCCAGAAAACAGATCATTGTAAGAGGGTTGGAAAAGGTGAGGGAATAATAGGTTCTCCTTGAAATGTATCAGTTTTTTCTTCGCCACAGATCGAATTATTTCGCGAGTATCCAGGCGTCGCTAAAGTTTGCCGATTTTGCTGATGCCAGAAGTTGTTGCGCATCATTGCGATATGAACTTGTTCCAACGGTAACCCGGTAAAGACCTGTTTTTGACTGATCAAATATGGATGCTTCGATTCCCTTTACCTGCAATTCAGAAACTAGTTTTTCTGCATTCTCTTTCATTTTAAAAGCTCCGACAATAACAGCAAACTGGTCGCTATGCCTGATCGCTGAAACATTAACCTGCTCAGCAGGTGTTGTATCAGATGTTGCGGTGACTTCGACTTTTTTGATTGTTGCAGGAACCGTAACAACCTTAGGTACCTTATGGGATGAGGATGTAAACCGGGTAAAAACCGCGTTGAACATACCTGCATTATTTGAAAAACCAGCTGAAATCCGATCGTACTGGGTCACCCCGATAACGGCAGCAACCCCAATGGGCAACGCAATCACTGCAGCCCACTTAAGCGCTTTGGGAAAAACAAATTTTCTTGCTGATTGGCGAATAACCCGGTTTGAATTCTTCCAGGTATGCCCCATGCCAGAAGAGTTTCTGATTACGGGAGGCGAAATAAACGGAACCAGCCCAAAAGCATCGGAGAGCAGATTTGTGTCAGCATCTTGCTCAAAATGAATGATTCCCTCTTTTCCGGGATAGAGTTTCCCTACCTGTGGAAAAATAAACGGTTTCTCTGCTTTCAATGCGAATCGGCATTCGTCGGAGAAATCATCAATCATCTTGCATGCTGCAGAATATGAGATTTCAAAAGCTGAAGCCACTGCGTTTGCCAGTAAACCATCGTTCTGTTTCAGGTTGATATTAAAAAGAAGTTTTTTCGATGGAGGCTGAAAAGTATGATGCACCGGATCTATCCGGGCCGGGCTGTAATTCCCAATAAAACCGCCAAACCCGGGAATGATAACGCAATCGTGAAGTGCAAGTAACTCTGCAATACAAATACGGATATCCATTTTCAGACTTAATTTCAGTGTGCTAAGATACGAAATTATTGCAGAAAGGTTCCGTTTGTGTTGGTAATTTTTAATAAATCAGCAGGAGTGTCAATCGCAATACTCTCAAATACTGTCACTTGTGTTTTAACCCTGTATCCATTTACAAGCCAGCGCAACTGTTCCAGCGATTCGGCGCGCTCAAGGTCAGAAACGGGCAAAGCAACAATTTCTTCGAGCACTGTCGTTTTATACCCGTAAATTCCGATATGCTTGTAAAAAGTCGCTTCAGCCAACCACTCGCGCGCATTTTTGCCCCGGATAAATGGAATGACTGAACGACTGAAATACAATGCATTGCCTTCAACATCTGTCACAACTTTTACCACATTTGGACTGTCAAGCTCATCCTGCGACACAATCTTTTTTATAAGTGTAGCCAGTTGTGTAAGAGGATTATTCAGACACTCTGCCACCAAACGAATCTGTTCGGGCTGGATAAAAGGCTCATCCCCCTGAATATTTATTACGGAACTGTAATCATCTCCTGTCAACCGAATTTTCTCAACAATTTCCCGGCAACGTTCCGTTCCGCTGGTGTGGAGTTCGCTTGTCATCATCACATTCCCATTAAATAAACGAACATGGTTGTAAATAGCTTCACTGTCGGTGGCGACAATTACCTTGGCTAATTTATCGCATTGAACAGACTGCTCATAAACCCTCCTGATCATCGATTTACCATTGATCATCACAAGAGGTTTACCCGGAAAACGCGTAGATGCATATCGCGCAGGAATCACGCCTAATATTCTCATTCGGTTCTGCATTATCACCCGCTCCTAAGATATGGTTATGCAGGACTAAAAAAGCCCATGCAACTGTGCATTGATATTTTCAATCACATGCCCGAGGTCTTCCGGGTTTTCACTCACTTTTAAAGTATCCGCATCAATGATCAGGAGTTTGCCAAATTTATAGCCATCAATCCACTCCTCATACATCTCATTGAGGTTCTTAAGATAATCGAGCCTGATGGCATTTTCGTAATCTCTCCCCCGCTTTTGAATCTGATTGACAAGGGTAGGAACGCTCGCCCTTAGATAAATCAACAGATCAGGGGGTTGAATGAAGGTACTCATGAGGTCGAAAAGTGAGCGATAATTCTCATAATCGCGCGTACTCATAAGGTTCATGGCATGCAGGTTCGGAGCAAAAATATAGGCATCTTCATAAATGGTGCGATCCTGAATAACTGTTTTCCCAGAATTCCGGATATCAACCACCTGCCTGAACCGGCTGTTCAGAAAATAAATCTGCAGATTAAAAGACCACCGCTGCATGTCTTCGTAAAAACTGTTCAGATATGGATTTGTATCTACATCTTCATAATGGGGCTCCCATCCAAAATGCTTGGCGAGTAACCCGGAAAGTGTGGTTTTCCCGGAACCGATATTCCCGGCGATTGCAATATGCATGATTTTGTATTTGTGATCAAAATTATAAAAATCAATTAACCCGGCGTTATCATTTTAAGGATTTCCTCAATATATTTTCGGTCGTTTGAAAGTCGTGGAACTTTATGCTGCCCGCCAAGCTTTCCCTTCGACTTAAGCCAGTTGTAAAAAGTGTGTTCCGGCACCGTTCTCACCCTTGGTTCCTCAAGCATTAAATCATGGTAGCGTTTTGCTTCATAATCCGAATTATGCGATTTTAAAGCAGTATCCAGAGCGGCAATGAAAAATAAAATGTCATCAGGTGCCCGCTCAAATTCTATGAGCCATTCATGAGCTCCTTTTTGCTGACCCGACATATATATGGGAGCGGCAGTGTATTCCGTTACAATGGCATGGCTGCGCTCACATGCGATGGCCATGGCTTTTTCTGCGTTATCGATGATCAACTCCTCGCCAAAGGCGTTAATGAAATTACGGGTACGCCCCGATATTTTTATCCGGTAAGGGCAACATGAGGTGAACTGTATGGTATCGCCAATCATATACCGCCATAAACCTCCATTGGTGGTAATCACCATGGCATAATTCTTAAACAATTCAACCTGATCAAGACCATATGCCTCCGGGTATCTCTTGTCAACCTGATCCATCGGGATGAATTCATAATAAATCCCGTAATCCAGCATCAGCAGCATGTCGTCAGCCCCTGGCCTGTCCTGAATACCAAAAAAACCTTCCGATGCATTGTAGGTTTCAAGATAGTTAACCTTCGTCGAAGGAAGAATTTTCCTGAACTGCTCCCGGTAAGGCGAAAAATTTACGCCTCCATGAATGAAAAGTTCAAAATTTGGCCATACATCCAACAGATTCGATTTTCCCGTAATATCCAATACCCGTTTAAACAACATTAAAGTCCACGAGGGAACACCTGAAATGCTTGTTACATCATGCAGCATTGTTGCACTGGCCATCATTTCAATTTTACTCTCCCATTCATCCATCAGTGCTATTGACAGGTTGGGAGTTCTCATAAATTCAATCCAGCCTGGCAGGTTCTGAATTAAAATTGCCGACAGATCACCCTGGATATAGGACTCATTGTTGACCTCCATGATCTGGTGCGACCCGCCCATGGCAATCGATTTCCCATCAAAAAGTTTTGTATCAAGATGTGTATTAAAGTAAATGGAAAGTAAATCCTTCCCCCCTTTGAAGTGACATTCTTCAAGCGCCTCCTGGCTGACAGGGATGAACTTGCTTTTATCATTGGTTGTTCCCGACGACTTGGCGAACCATTTGATTTCCGAAGGCCACAAAATATTTTGTTCGCCCCGACGCAAACGGTCAATAGCGCCTTTCGTGGAGTCATAATCCTGAACCGGCAGCCGGTTTCTAAATTGTTCAGGGGTTGTGACAGACTTAAAATCATACTTTCGGCCCCATTCAGTGTTGCGGGCTGTTGACAATAGTTTCCGCAACCATTCCAATTGCACCTCATGCGGGTATTGCATGAAAAGTTCAATCTGATGAATGCGCTTTTTCATCAGCCAGGTTATTACAGAATTTATCAATGCCATATCGCAGCGCTTGGTTAGGTTGTCAAAAATACTATTAAATCAAATAGGTCAATCGATGCATCGCAGTGAAAAAAAGTAAAATTTTTAAAATAAAAACATTTGTTACGTTTTTTTTAATGTTTTCGCTTGTAAAAAGACAATTATGTTGTATGTTTGCATACCCTAACATGCACTATTAATTGTTTGGTTGTGAAATCAACCAGGTCATCATGAGAACCAACATTATCTAAAGCAATGAAAATCCTTGTTTTAAACTGCGGCAGCTCGTCTATCAAATACCAACTGATTGAAATTTCAGAAGAAACCGATCTCAAGGCTAAAGGATTACTTGATCGCATTGGATTGCAAAAAAGCGAGCTCACCCACCAGGTAACCGGCAAAGAGAAATACAAAATCGTACAGGAGGTACCTGATCACCAGGTTGGGATCAACCTGATTCTGCAAATCCTGAAAGATCCAGTTTATGGGGTTATCAAGGATGAAAACGAGATAGTAGCCGTTGGGCACCGTGTTGCTCATGGAGGCGAAAATTTCAAAACCAGTGTCCTGATTGATGAGAATGTCACAAAAGACATTGAAAAATGTATTGAACTTGCCCCCCTTCATAACCCAGCCAACCTGAAAGGAATTCTGTCTATCCAGGCCCTCCTTCCACATATTCCGCAGGTAGCCGTTTTTGACACCTCATTTCACCAGTCAATGCCTGCATTTTCATTCCTGTATGCCATTCCTTATGAATTTTATGAGAAATATAAAATACGGAGATATGGATTTCACGGCACCTCTCATAAATATGTTGCTCAGAAAGCATGCCGATTCCTTGGGAAAGATTTCAACAACCTTCGGATCATCACTTGTCACCTCGGAAATGGTTCATCGGTTGCGGCTATTCATAATGGAAAATCTCTCGATACCTCCATGGGGTTTACGCCCCTTGAAGGCTTGATGATGGGCACCCGCAGCGGCGATGTCGACCTGGGTGTGTTATTATATTTAGCCGAAAAAGAGAACCTGAGTATGGCTGACACCAATGCTGTTTTCAATAAAAAAAGCGGAGTTTGTGGCATATCAGGAATTTCTTTCGACATGCGCGACATTGAGCAGGCTGCAGGCAATGGCAGCTATCGCGCACAATTAGCGCTCGACATGTATGCTTACCGGGTTAAAAAATACATTGGGGCTTATGCAGCGGCAATGAGTGGCATCGACCTGATCATTTTTGCCGGAGGTATCGGTGAAAATGATACCGATACACGCCAGCGTATCCTGGAAGGTCTCGGATTTTTAGGCGTTGATTTCGACTCCAATCGGAACATTATCAGAGGTAAAGAAGCGATCCTGACCCGCCCCGGCTCGCGGGTTGTATCGATGGTGATGCCAACCAATGAAGAATTAGTAATTGCTATTGACACATATAATATTGTAACAAATTCTGATTATAAATTCTAAATCGTAAAGTTATGGCACCAATTAGTTTGTATATTGTCGAAGACGAGATGATCATTGCCCATGATCTAAAGGCCAAACTGACCAATTTCGGGTATGATGTTTTGGGAATTGATTCAAAGGGTGAAAGTGCAATTGAGAACATTGCCAACCTCCAGGAATCAAACCGCGAACCTGATATCGTCATCATGGATGTTGGACTGGCCGGAAAGATGGATGGTGTAGAAGCCGCCCGGATATTGACCGAAAACTATAATTGCGGGATAATTTTCCTGACGGCAATGAATAAAAATGAGATCTTCTCGAAATCCTTTTCACTGAAACCCTACGCGTATCTGTTCAAACCCATTGATGTTGATCAAATACGCGCTGCCATTGAAGTGGCAAATTACCAACGCAATCTTGAAATCACCAACGAACGTATCATTTCGGAATTAAAAAAGGAGATCGAAAACCGTAAAAAGATCGAAAAAGAACGGAACATGCGTCTTCAGGAACGGATTCATGCCGAGCAAAAGGTAAATCAACTGCTGAAACAGAAGCACCATATGGAGCTTGACCTCATCAACAGGGAGCTTGCCACCTCTTCTATCTTTATCTCACAAAAGAACAAAATCATTGGCCTGATTAAAAAGGATATCAACCGCCTGGTTCGGAATCAAAAAAGCATTACCAAAGTTGAAATCGCCAAGGTGCTTAAAACGATTGACGAGAACATTAAATTTGATAATGACTGGCATCGGATCAAAGCTCATTTTGAGAATATCCATCCGGGTTTCTTCGATCGGTTGAGGAAAGCATATCCGCAACTCACCCCCACCGATCATAAACTTTGTGCTTTGCTTCGCATGAACCTCAATACCAAGGAAATATCACATATCCTGAAAATCACCGCACCAAGTACGGAAATTTCACGCATCAGGTTGCGTAAAAAACTCGATCTGCCAAAAGGCATCAACCTTACGCAGTACATCTGTGAAGTGTAAATAAAAAACGCGGCTTACGCCGCGTTTTTTATTTAGAGTTTTTCAGCCATTTCATCGCTGATTTCCAGCGTGTGGAACACATTTTGAACATCGTCATCTTCCTCAATGATATCGATGAGCCTTAATACTTTCCGGGTGGCGTCTTCATCAAGGGAAACAGTTGTTTTAGGAATTCGTTGCAAAGCAGCACTTTCTGGCTCAATTTTAAGCTTTTCAAGTTTTTTAATCATACTGCCAAAATCTTCCATGGCGGTAACAATGTTGAAAACATCGTCCTCCACCGAAATCTCCTCCGCACCTGCATCTATCAATTCCATTTCAAAATCATCCCGATCCAAATCCCCTTTAGGAACAACAAATACACCTTTGCGGTCAAACAGATAATTCAACATTCCATTCTGCCCAAGTTCTCCGCCATGCTTGTTGAAATAGGCCCTGACGTTCGAAACCGTGCGCTGAAGGTTGTCGGTAGTGCACTCTACAAATATCGCAACACCATGAGGTCCTTTCCCTTCATAGGTGGTTTCAATCAATGCAGCTGCATCTTTATCGGCCCCTTTGCTGATGGCCCGCTGAATGTTGTCTTTTGGCATTGAAGCACCCTTGGCATTGGAAATTGCAAGACGCAAACGCGGATTACCGTCAGGATCAGCTCCCCCCTCTTTTACAGCAATCGTGATATCTTTGATGATCTTTGAGAAAATTTTTGAGCGCTTGGCATCCAGGGCGCCTTTCTTTCGCTTAATTGTTGACCATTTATTGTGACCTGACATAAGAAATTTGTTTGTTAATTAACAATGTAAAATTAATAAAAAAAGGGCTTGTTATTAAAACGAATGGTAAATTTGGGGTCGCAAACTTACAAAAATCCTCCGCTCGCGTGCAACGATTTAATCTTTTATTTTTCTTTTTTCTTATTTCAGCTATATTGCTGCTGAATGGCTGTGCCAACCCTGTGAGTCCGACAGGCGGGCCAAAGGATTCAACACCACCCGTAATTATTGCGTGTGATCCTCCAAATTTCGCCATACGGGTAAGTGAAAAAACTTTTCGCATCGATTTTAACGAATTTATCAGTCTGAAAAATCCGGTGACCGAAATCTATATCTCACCCCCTTTAAAGAGTCAACTTGACACTAAATTAAAAGGCAAATCGCTGGTGATTAAAACAGAAGACACTCTTGCAGCAAACACAACCTATTCAATCACCTTCGGAAATGCCATTACCGACCTCACCGAGGGCAATGTTTTAAAGGGGTTTAATTATGTGTTTTCTACCGGCGACTTTGTCGACACCCTCTCTTTAAAAGGAAACCTGCAAACGGCATTCGATCATAAACCCCAAAAAGATGTATTCGTTGAGCTGTATATCGACAACAACGACACCATTCCTTTCGACTCTCTGCCATTTCGGGTGGCTCCCTATTATATTACCAAAACCGACGACCAGGGAAATTTCACCTTCCACAACCTTCGAAATGAACATTTTCTCCTTTTTGCCCTTGCCGACCAAAATGGAGATCTGATCTTTAACCAACCCTCCGAAAAAATTGCCTTTTTTGATACTCTTGCCATCCCATTTTACAATCCCATCATAAAACCAGACACCTCGGGAAAAGATTCTGTTCAACCAGCCAAATCAGATTTTCCATCATATCAGCTATTTTTGTACGAGGAAAATGATTCCCTGCAGCGCCTGCTGAAGGCAACATTTCCCAAGGAGGGATTGGCATTGCTGGCATTCCGGTTCCCTGTTAAAAATCTCCGGCTGGTGCCACTAAATTTCGACTCTGTGACCCCCTGGTTTATTCAGGAAGATTCACCACAAAGAGATTCGGTTCGCCTTTGGATCACACGGCCAAATGTTGACTCATTGATCGCAAAAATTCTCATAAACAATAAGATAATCGACACAATTCGTCTGGCGGTCACGAAAAAAGAGAGTCAAAAAAAATCAGCAGGCAAGGAGAAACATGGGGTGATCACCATTTCAAATTCGGCTGCCGGAGCTGGACTTAACCAGTTCAAAAACAAATTGACACTTACCTTTTCCTACCCCCTCATCCGCTGGGATTTTACGAAAGTGTTGTTGATTTCATCCAAAGATACAACGCACCCTGAGATGTTTTTCCCCGACAGCCTGAAACGGCAAGTGATAGTGCGCCATAATTGGGAAGAAGATAATAATTATAAGATTATTATACCTGATTCGGTGTTCTTCGGAATCCATAATTTCACCCACGATTCAGTTAAAATGGAATTCAGAACAAAAGGAGAGAACGATTTTGGCAACCTGATCTTATCCATGAAAATGGAAAAACGACCTGGAAATTACATCGTGCAACTATTAAACGAAGCAGAAACTACCATATACGAAGAAAAAACAATATCCGGCTCCGGGAAAATGCGTTTTGATTTCATGCCTCCGGGCAAATACAAAATCAAAGCCATACATGACCGAAATAACAACTACCGTTGGGATACCGGAAATTACAAACTTCACATACAGCCCGAGGAGGTCATCTATTATCAGAAAGTGGTTGAAATCAGGGCAAACTGGGATGTTGAGGAAACGTGGGATTAGTGTGTAGCACACTGATTGATACAGTCAATCACATTTGTCAGCACATTCGTTTTCAAAGAGTATAAAATCATTTTACCATCCCTCTTTGAGTCTAATAATCCCTTGTTTTTTAATATGTTTAAATGATGTGAAGCCGAAGCTTGTTCAATGCTCAGCCTTTCATAAATTTCGGTAACAGTAAGCTTTTTATTCTCAGTAAGCAATTCGATAATTGCGATACGCATCGGGTGAGCCATTGCACGTAGTTTACTGGCAGCAAGTTCAAGCTTTTGAATGTCAAGTGTGCTTTTCTTAGTCATCGCATGTTCTTTTTTAGATTATTTGGCAAAGGTAAAAAATATAGATCAACAATATATCTATATATATATCTTTATTCGCAAAAAACCTCTGTAAACTTAAAATTTGCTCCGTCAAAAAGTCCCTTGTCACTCAACTTTATTTCCGGAATTACCAATAATGCCATAAAAGAGAGGGTCATATAGGGCGCCCTCAGGGCAGAACCCATCTCTTTGGTCATTCGATCCATTTCGGCATATTGGCTGGCTACATCAAAACCGTCAATTCCCGACATGATTCCTGCAAATGGAAGTGGTAAAACGACTCCTGCCATGCCATCTACCAGCGAAATGCCTCCTTTATTTTCGATGATCAGATTAATTGCCTTTACAATGGAATCATCGTCAACTCCAACCGCAACAATATTGTGACTGTCGTGGGCAACACTTGACGCAATCGCCCCTCTCTTCAAACCAATTCCATGAATAAACCCAACCGAAGCCGGCGCTTCCTGATACCTGTTTTGAACAACTATTTTTAGTATATCATGGGCAATATCACTCACTACGTTGTTTTTCAGAACAAGTGGATCGGCTGACATTAATCTGGTAATAAGCTGTCCGTCAATAGCATCAATCACTCTGATTTTATTATATCCTGGAATAAGCCCGATATCTCCAATGGAGATCGGTTTGATGTTGAAATTATTGAAGAGCGTTTCCTGAACCCCCGGAATCAATGTTTTGCCGTTTTGTGCCACCAAAACGCCCTGGATATAGGTAGCAAGAACATTGAAATCAACCAGATTATCAATAATTACCAAATCAGCAGAATCGCCTTGCTGAAGCAACCCAGCGTCAAGTTTGTAGTGCTTCACCGGATTATAGGTGCAACTGCGAATGACGTTCATCACATTGAGGCCAAGGCGTAGCGCCCGCTTCACTTCAAGATTTATATGACCCACCACAAGATCATTTGGATGCTTGTCATCGGAACATAGCATGACCTGATCGGGGAACTCATCAATAAGAGGATAAAGCGTTTCAAAATTTTTCGCTGCACTCCCTTCCCTGATCAGAATATGCATGCCGTGTTTGATTTTCTGGTATGCTTCTTCAATGGTAAAACACTCATGGTCGGTGGAG
>DYQT01000167.1 GCA_020719165.1 Draconibacterium orientale
CATTATCCAAATGTACTAAAAAATCACTTGACCGAAAGGGATAAGCAGTTAAATTTATTAAAACATTCATGCAATTTCATGTAACTTCGTGTCATCTCTGGTAAACATATATTTACGGCTGCCCTATTTGGTCAAAACTACCGGCAATGCGCGAAAGGTGTTTGATATGGGTGGAATAATTATTTAACTTTGCGACAAATTTTACAAAACTCACATAATCTGATCCCGATGAAGAAAATCCAGATGGTAGACTTGCGCAGTCAATACCTCAACATTAAACCTGAAGTAGACAAGGGTATTCAGGAGGTAATCGACTCTTGCGCTTTTATCAATGGCCCCGCTGTTCAAACGTTCCAGAAAAACCTGGAGCAATATCTTGGGGTTAAACATGTAATTCCCTGTGCCAATGGAACCGACGCCCTGCAGGTAGCCATGATGGCACTAAACCTTAAACCCGGTGATGAAGTAATTACCTCCTCGTTTACCTTCATTGCAACCGCCGAAGTGATAGCCTTGCTTCAACTCACTCCTGTTTTAGTCGATGTTGACCCATCTACCTTCAACATTGATCCGAAAGCAATTTTACGGGCCATCACCCCGCGAACCAAAGCCATTGTCCCGGTGCACCTGTTCGGACAAACAGCCCCAATGGAGGAGATCATGGAAATCGCCTCAAAAAACAACCTCTATGTGATTGAAGATAATTGCCAGGCTATCGGTTCCGATTATATTTTCGATGATAACACAACGAAAAAAGCCGGCACCATCGGCCACATCGGATGTACATCCTTTTTCCCGTCGAAAAACCTGGGCTGTTATGGTGATGGTGGCGCTATATTCACCAATGATGATGACCTTGCCCGACAGATGCGTGGAGTCGTGAACCATGGAATGACGATCCGCTATTACCATGATTATGTTGGAGTAAATTCACGTTTGGACAGCATTCAGGCATCGATTTTAAATGTTAAACTTGCCCGTCTTGATGAATATGCCGCCAAACGACGCGCGGCAGCAGATTTCTATGATAAGGCATTTGCAAATCATCCCAAGCTGACAACTCCCGGACGTTACTCAAAATCAACCCATGTTTTCCACCAATATACCCTGGTTACGAAAAATGTTGACCGGAAGGCATTGATTGATTTTCTTTCTGCCAAAGAGATACCGGCCATGATCTATTATCCGGTGCCTTTGCACATGCAAAAGGCTTATTTGGACCCGCGCTACAAGCCCGGTGATTTTCCGGTCACCGAACATCTTTGCGAGACGGTTTTCTCACTGCCCATGCATACCGAACTGGATCAGGACCAATTGGATTATATAACCCGCAACGTGCTTGATTTTTTAAAATCCTGATTATGGAAAAAGAGTATTTCGCCCACGAATCGGCCATCATCGATGAAGGATGCAAAATTGGCAAGGGTACCAAAATCTGGCACTTTACACATGTCATGAAAGGATGTGAGATTGGTGAAAATTGCAACCTCGGCCAGAATGTAGTGGTTTCTCCTGATGTCATCCTTGGCAAAAATGTGAAAGTGCAGAATAATGTTTCAATCTATACCGGAGTAATCTGCGAAGACGATGTTTTTCTTGGACCATCCATGGTATTTACCAATGTGATCAACCCGAGAAGCCACATTTTAAGAAGAGATCAGTACAAACCAACGCTGGTACGACATGGCGCCTCAATTGGAGCCAATGCTACCATCGTTTGTGGCAATGAGATTGGCGAATTCGCATTCATCGGAGCAGGTTCGGTGATTACCAAAAACGTTCCGGCGTATGCGCTAATCGTTGGCAATCCCGGTCGCCATGCCGGCTGGATGAGTGAGTATGGCCATCGGCTCCATTTTGATGAGAATAATATTGCCGTTTGTCCCGAAAGTCATGAAAAATATGAATTGACAAAAGACGGAAAAGTAAATAAAATATAAAAACACCACATGAATAAAATAGACCGACCTTATAATTTTGCCCTGATCGGCGCAGCCGGGTACATCGCCCCACGTCACATGAAAGCAATTAAAGATACAGGCAATCAGCTTGTATGTGCACTTGATCCTTATGATGGTGTTGGCGTTATCGATAGTTATTTTCCCAATGCCGATTTCTTTATTGAACCAGAAAGGTTTGACAGGCACCTCGATAAATTGCATCGGTTGGCTCGTTCCAAAAAACTTCTGGACGATAGAAAGGTTGATTTTGTCAGCATCTGTTCTCCAAACTATATGCACGATTCGCATATCCGTTTGGCTTTGCGCAACGATGCCCACGCGATTTGTGAGAAACCCATTGTTTTAAATCCATGGAATCTGGATGCACTTGCGGTTATCGAAAAGGAGACGGGTAAAAAAGTATACACCATACTTCAACTGCGGCTCCACCCCTCCATAAAAGCGTTGCGCGAACAGGTGCAGAATGGGCCAAAGGATAAAATTTATGATCTCGACCTTACGTACATCACCTCAAGGGGAAACTGGTACAGCCGTTCGTGGAAAGGTGACACCTCAAAATCAGGTGGCATTGCCACCAACATCGGGGTTCATTTCTTTGATATGCTTACCTGGGTTTTTGGTAAGATGAAACATAACGTTGTTCATGTTCTGGATAAAAACAAAGCAGGTGGTTTTCTGCAGCTTGAAAATGCCAACATCCGTTGGTTTTTAAGTATCGATTACAATGATATTCCCGAAGATTTGCGCAAAGGGGGCAAAAGAACCTTCCGTTCATTGCGTATGGGCGATCAGGAAATTGAATTCAGTGATGGATTTACTGACCTTCACACGGAGATGTATCGGGAAATTGTTGCTGGCCGCGGATATGGAATCATGGATGCCAAACAAAGCATCAACATTGTGTGCAATATTCGCAATAGTGAGCCAATCGGGTTATTGGGCGATTATCACCCTTTTTTAAAAAATATTCTAAAAAAATAGGGATTCATGTTTGTTAAAACAGAGAATATGAAAATTCTGGTCACAGGTGGAACAGGTTACATTGGCTCTCATACCGTCGTTGAGCTTCAGGCAAAAGGATATGAAGTGATCATTGTCGACAACCTTTCCAATTCATCTATTGAAGTGTTGGACAATATCGCAAAAATTTCGGGAAAGAAACCGTTATTCGAAAAATTTGATCTGAATGATCCTGAAAAAACAGCGGCATTTTTTAAATTGCATAGCGACATTAGCGCAATTATTCATTTTGCTGCCTATAAAGCGGTAGGCGAATCAGTTGAATTCCCGCTGATGTATTACCGCAATAATCTGGGCTCTTTGGTCAATATCCTTCAGGGAATGATCGATAATAACATCCGGGATATTGTTTTTTCTTCATCCTGTACCGTGTATGGTCAGCCAGATGTGTTGCCTGCCCGCGAAGACACTCCGGTTCAAAAAGCCGCTTCCCCATATGGGAATACCAAACAAATTTGTGAGGAGATTATCACCGATACAAGCCTCAGTGCGAATATACAGGGTATTCTTTTAAGATATTTCAATCCGATCGGAGCACATGAAACTGCCTTTATCGGCGAACTCCCTTTGGGTGTTCCAAACTGCCTCATGCCCTACATCACACAAACCGCAATAGGCAAACGACCTTTTTTGCGGGTTTGGGGAGATGACTATGAAACCCCCGACGGAACCGCCATTCGCGACTACATCCATGTTGTTGACCTGGCTAAAGCGCACGTTATTGCCGTTGAACGTCTTACAGGAGATAAAGGGAAGAAAAAAGTTGAAATTTTCAACCTGGGAACAGGAAATGGATTTTCGGTGATGGAAGTAATTAAATCCTTTGAGCATACTTCGGGAGTGAAATTAAATTATGAAATTAAGGAACGGCGTGCAGGTGATATCGTGAAGGTGTGGGCTGATACCGATTTTGCAAACAGTGAATTAGGATGGAAAGCCGAAAAAAACCTTGATGAGATGACACGGTCGGCATGGAAATGGGAACAGGCTCTTGCTAAAAAGAGGTAGCAACGTGATTTTTATTCATGAATTTTTTAGACAAAGATAAATTATGAAGACAATTTTAATCACTGGTGGCGCCGGTTTTATCGGCTCCCATGTTGTTCGCAGGTTTGTAAATAAATATCCTGATTACAAAATTGTGAACCTTGACAATCTTACCTATGCCGGAAATCTGGCGAACCTCCGTGATATTGAAAAGGCACCCAATTACGAGTTCATCAAGGCAGATATCACCGCCGCGGAACTTATGAAAGCGATCTTTAAAAAATACAGGTTCGATGGTGTCATTCACCTTGCCGCTGAATCACATGTTGACCGATCGATCAGCAGTCCGATGGAATTTATTTTTGCCAACATCGTGGGCACTGTTAACCTTCTCAATGCAGCCCGGGTTGTTTGGGATGATTTTAACGACAAAAAGTTTTATCATATTTCCACCGATGAGGTATATGGATCACTTGGTGCAACAGGCCTCTTTTATGAAAACACTGCTTACGATCCGCGCAGCCCTTATTCTGCCTCAAAAGCAAGTTCTGACCACCTTGTAAGAGCCTATAATCACACCTACGGACTGCCCACAGTGATTTCGAATTGTTCCAACAATTACGGCTCTTTTCAATTTCCTGAAAAGCTCATTCCGCTTGCTATCCATAATATTAAACACAGTAAATTGATCCCTGTTTACGGAAAAGGTGAAAACATTCGCGACTGGTTATTTGTTGAAGATCATGCCAGTGCCATCGATCTCATTTTTCATGAAGGGAAGATTGCTGAAACATATAATATTGGCGGGCATAACGAATGGAAAAATATTGACCTCATCAACCTGCTTTGCGAAATCATGGATCGTAAGCTGAAACGCCCCGCGGGAACATCAGCTAACCTTATCACCTATGTGAAAGATCGGGCCGGGCATGATTTACGATATGCCATTGACTCTTCAAAAATCCAGAGGGAACTGGGATGGAAACCCAGTCTGCAATTTGCTGAAGGACTTGAAAAGACAGTGGAATGGTATCTTTCCAACGATGAATGGATGAAAAATGTCACCTCCGGAGATTATCAGAAATACTACGATAATCAATACACAAAACGGTAACATTTGAAGAGACGTTGTATTCAACGTCTCTTCAAACCTGGTTATTCAGATGTTGCGTGCGATGTTTGCACGTTTCCTATTTTCGCGATCATCCCCTGCAATACATTTCCGGGTCCAACCTCCACAAAATTGTCAGCGCCATCGGCGATCATACGCTTTATGGTTTGTGACCAAAGTACCGGTGCGGTAAGCTGATCAATAAGGTTTTGCTTTATTTGCGCGGGATCTGTAACTTTTGATGCGGTGGCATTCTGGTAGATCGGGCATATCGGAACATCTATTTTAGTCATCCGGATGGCTTCAGCAAGTTCAAGACGTGCAGGTTCCATCAGAGGTGAGTGAAAGGCTCCGCCAACTTTTAACGGCAAAGCCCGCCGGGCTCCGGCTGCTTTAAGCCTTTCGCATGCAATTTCAATGCCTTTAAGGCTTCCCGAAATGACAAGTTGTCCGGGATGGTTATAGTTGGCAGGAACCACAATTTCCTCAATGGAGTTGCATATCTCTTCCACTTTATCATCGTCTAAACCAATGATTGCGGCCATGGTGGATGGCTCTGTTTCACAGGCTTTTTGCATGGCCCGGGCGCGTGCTGAGACCAGGCGAACTCCGTCTTCAAATGACAATGCTTTACTGGCAACCAATGCTGAAAACTCACCAAGCGAATGTCCAGCCACCATGTCAGGAGTGAATTTGTTGCCAAGTGTCGCAGCAAGAATCACAGAGTGAAGGAAAATGGCAGGTTGGGTTACTTTTGTTTGCTTAAGATCTTCATCAGTTCCGGCAAACATCAGGTCGGTTATTCGAAACCCAAGAATTTCATTTGCTTTTTCAAATAAGTCTTTGGCCAATGGTGAATTATCGTACAAATCCTTTCCCATGCCCACAAACTGGGCACCTTGCCCCGGAAATACGTATGCTTTCATAATTTGATTATGCTGTGTTTTACTAATTTAATAGGTAAATATTGGAAATTTGGTCTTTATTTCCGGTCTCCCAGAAACCGCAGGAGAAATAAAAACAGGTTGATGAAATCGAGATACAGGGTAAGAGCCCCGAGAATACTGAGTTTTCTGGCGTTTGCTTCACCATATTCTCCGGCGCCTGCACCGATTCTTTTGAGTCGTTGCACGTCATAAGCTGTTAGTCCTGTGAAGATCAACACCCCAACCACGCTGATGATATAATCCATGGTTCCGCTTTTCAGAAAGAAATTTACCAGCATGGCAACCATCAAACCAATCAACCCCATCATCATGATGGAACCGAATTTGGTTAAGTCCGTTTTTGTAGTGTAGCCGGCAAATGACATAATGCCAAACATGGCAGCTGTTATTGCAAAGGTTTTATAAACCGAGGCTGCGGTATAAACTAGTAAAATGAAACTGAGGCTCATTCCCATCAGCACTGAGAATGAGACAAACAAAAGTGTCAAAACGGCAGGTGATAACCGTTGAAACCCGAATGACATCAACAAAACAAAACCCAATGGGGCCAGGGTAACAATCCATCCCAACGGGGTCATGCCACCGGTTTCCACATTGATCAGGCTTCGCATCAGTGATTCGGACGAACTGAACCAATAAGCGGTTACTGCTGTTACAAACATGGCAAGTGTCATCCATCCAAACACTTGTGTCATAAATGATCTGGCAACCGTTGCATCCTGAGTGCCCTGTTGCGCCGTAAAAAATCCTCTGTTATTCGTTTGTTCAAACATTTGTAAATCTCCCTTTTTAAATGAATGTAATTGTTTTCAATGTCTGAATTGCCTTCATTGGCCTTTTCAGTGAAGCTTTGTAGAGATCAAATGTAAAAATTCTGCACGGGTTTTATCCCGTTCAAAGGCACCAACAAAATCGGATGTCGTTGTGACAGAATTTTGTTTTTGAACTCCGCGCATGGCCATACACAAATGTTGTGCCTCAATCACAACTGCCACGCCAAGAGGTTTAAGTGTTTCGTTAATAGCCTCTTTGATTTGCATGGTTAGTCGTTCCTGCACCTGCAACCGGCGGGCATAAATATCGACAACCCGGGCAATTTTACTTAAGCCGGTGATGTACTTATCAGGAATGTAGGCAACATGTGCTTTCCCGATAAATGGAACCATATGATGCTCACAAAGTGAGTAAATCTCAATATCCTTTACAATGACCATCTCCCGGTAATCTTCCCTGAATTTTGCCGAACTTAAAATTTCCTTAGGATCCAGCGCGTAACCTTGTGTGAGGAATTGGATTGCTTTTGCAACCCGCAACGGGGTTTTTTCCAAACCTTCGCGGTTCGGATTTTCCCCGATAAGACGAAGAATCTCTTGGTAATGAAAAGCCAATTCTTCAGTTGTTTTTGGATCGAATTCCTCCACTTTCTCGTAATTAAGCTTTCTTTTTAAGGCCATAATGATAATTTTTTAAACTGCTTATCCCTTTCGGTCAAGTTGGTTTGATTAAGTCGTTAAATG
>DYQT01000426.1 GCA_020719165.1 Draconibacterium orientale
TTGAAACAGGATTATTAATCAAAAAGTGTAAACTTTTTTCAGGACGAGACAGAGCAAAGAATATATTATTGACTATATAAAGCAGACAATAACATATAAAGTGATTCAAATCGAATAACTATTAAATATATCTTTCTAAAAGAGTGTTTTTTTTATTTAACAATTCGAATTATCAACGTCCAATCCCTCTCCCCACCAAAGTTCCCATCGAAAAAGCGGCTTGGATGTTATACCCGCCGGTGTCTCCGTCGATGTCCAGCACCTCGCCGGCAAAGTAGAGGTTTTTCACCAGCTTCGACTCCATGGTTTTCGGGTTGACTTGTTCGAGACTCACGCCTCCTGCTGTAGCCATCGCCTGGTTGAATCCGCCCACCTGCTCGATGGTGAACGAAAAACCGGTGAACCACTCCACCACCTGCTTGCGTTGATCCTTTTCTATGGTCGCCAATGTGGTCTTTTCATCCACTCCAATCTTTTGCAACAACCTTGAAACAAGACTTTCAGGAACATCAAATCCTTTCAGAAAGTTTTTTAGCTGTACTTTTCCACTATTCTTCCCTTCATCAATAATCAGCGTCCTCAACTCGTCGGAAGGCAAGTTGCACAAGTTGATTTTCACCACATCGTCCGATTCAAAATATCTCGAAAAATCGAGAATTCCGGGACCGGAAAGTCCTTTGTGGGTGAAGCCGATATCGCCCCGGTGATCGTATAGTTTCTTCCCGTTTCGGTAAAGCGACAACTGTTTGTCATAAATGGCCACGCCCGATAAATCCACAAATTCAAAGTTAGAGAACAGCAACGAAGTCAGTGCAGGCTTGGGCGGAATGACGGCATGTTCCAACTGCTCCGCCAAACGGTATCCGTCACCTGCAGAACCGGTCTTAGGATACGATCTTCCTCCGGTTGCAATCAACAACCCACGGCTGTGATAGGTTTCATCGAAAGTTTCGACCACAAAACCGTCCTCGGAAGGGGCAACGGACTTAACGGCGGAATCAAAGCGAAACTCCACCTCATTTTTACGGCAGATGCTCATTAACACGCCCAACACATCCCCTGCACGATCGGTTTCGGGAAACACCTTGCCATTTTTATCCGTCAAACTGCCTAATCCATGCGCTTCGAAGAACTGAATCGTTTTTTTATTGTCAAACTGATATAACGCCTGTTTCAAAAACCGTCCATGAAGTCCGTAGCGAAGCATAAACTCCTTGATGTCTCCTTCGTGAGTGTAATTGCATCGTCCCGAACCTGAAATCAGCAGTTTTTTGCCCGGAGTGGCACCCTTTTCGAGTACCAGCACCCGTTTGTGCTGAATATGCGCCGCAGCCATCAGTCCCGCCGGACCAGCCCCGATAATAATGATGTCGTATGTGTTGTTTGTTGTCAAATGAATCTGATTTATGTGCAAATTTAGGGAAATAAGTCGAGATAGTCCATAAAGCGATGCCCTGAGCTTGTCGAAGGGTCTGTAAAGTCAAAAGTCTATAAAGTAGGTTATTTCTTTTTTTGAGGTGCTATGAATTTTTTCTATCTTAGCAGTCTATG
>DYQT01000002.1:0-49698 GCA_020719165.1 Draconibacterium orientale
GCGCCCACCCCGGCATACGTACTATTACTCCAATAGTTGAACGCCAGGGGCGCCAAATCATTATAGAAGTACATATAGTAATAGTCATTACCATATGCTGCAGTGCCGCTTGTATCATAGCTTAATTTGCTTTTACACAATAACGCGGAACCAACTTTATAATCGTTGGTAGTACGATTAGTTTCTGATGAGAATACTTGGTTAGTACTACTGCCTAATTTGCTTGCAGCATCACCACAAAAGTCAGGAGTAATCTCATCATACATTGCAGCTACGCCATTAGCTCCCCAATTATCGGTTGCTAATGAATTGCCTCCGGTAATAGTTTTCATGTCAACCGACTCCTTTAGCACATAAAATTTTCCTGTAGTGGAATTTAGTCCTGAAGTGTAATCTGCTGATAATGCAAATGAATTAACATAAGCGCCGGTTTTATTTTTGAGTTTAAAAGTGTTTTCAGATAAATCGGAAATGGTGAAAAACTTATCTTTTAACAGAGTGTTCCATTCTGTTGCAGCAGTACCAGTTAAGAAAACAGGTGATCCATTGGCATAATTTGCTCTTGCTGCTGCAGCATTAGTTATGGTTACAACTGCTTCTGCAGCCCTGGTAATTGAGACAATTGCCTGAGCTAATTCAGAAATGCATGTAAAACCAGATAGAAATTCGTACTGATTGCCATTTATGTCAGACACTCCGCTTTCCTGCCCATTATGCGTAGTTCGTGCAAATGGAGTACCACTGCCATTTTTACGAGCCTCCATTGTTGTGGGCTTTACTCCCCAGTAACCGTCGGTGCAAGCCAAAAAGGTTACCGTTGCATCATTATAGTCAGCTCCATAATTGTTGTTTCCTTTCGGGAAATATGGAGTTACACCATTCCATGCCACAAGGCTGTTGCTTGATGCACCTGCCTGTTGAGCCATCACCAGGTCAAAAATGTATGAGCGGATAAACACACTCATAACAAAATAATTCCCACCCCGCGACTTTACAGCATCTATTCCTCCGGCAATATTATCTGTTGGAGTTTTGCCATTGAAACGGCAATTTGAAAATGATCCTGCAAAAAGATTGTCGGAACCGGTAACCAATTTTCTTTTAGTATCGGCATTTGACGATATCGGGTTACCATTTTGAATTGAGGATAGTATTCCTTTATTGGCGAGTGAACCATTGGCATCAAGATCGGAAGCTGTTACTCCTGTCAGCGATGGTTTATACTTGTCAACAAAAACACCTGAAAGTACTACCCCGCCATTTATCATGCAGCGAGGAATCATATAACCTGCAGCATTTGCAACGGCTTCTGTTGCAAAATAATCTTTGGGTTTTACGTCCCAGGGATTACGTTTTACCCATCCGAATGGCAACCATACCATTATTGATCCATCAAGGCTGCAAATATAGTTTCCGTAGTTTGCAGAGTTAATGTCGAAACATCCATATAATGGAAGCATCATGGCTGTTGCATTGGCCGCATTGTAGGTTTCAAGTATGTCAGGAGGACAAATTCCGACACCAAAGCCAAGATGACCGGGAACTCCGATGTTATTCACCAAACTCTGTCGAAGCATGGTGATGTTCCCGGTTGCATCTTTGAGGCATACCTGACCGCTGGCATCAACATACGTTCGGTGTACCCCTGCAGCAGGTGTTGCAGGGATGGTTGCCTGATCGGCAAAGTCGTGGTAGTTATCACTACCGGTAATATCCGATGCATCATGGCCGTGATAAACCACCTTTTTAAGTAACGGGTCAAAATGAGATTGCATGATAAATTATTTTAAAAATGAATAATTGAGCGTCGTGCGCTCCGATGCTTTGAAAACCTTTTCCTGGGAACCATTTGCCCATTTATAATGCCAGGCTGTTCCAATTTTCTTGGCCTTGCAAATTGCCCATTTGGCATCTGTTTCGCCGATGGTTCCCGACTCAGGGTAACAAAAAAAGATAGTTGATTCGTCGGGAATATCAATGATGCCTGCGCCTTGGCTGTAATCTTCACTTATTTTCATTTGATTAAGATTTGGTAAAAACGTTGATTAGATTTTTAGCGGATATTCGTTGCGGGAAGTGTTACAACTATCGGCATGATTGCCGGTGTTGTGAAGGTCATGTCAAGCCCATAGGTTGTTTTGCCGGGCGTTACGGCCTTAACACGGTAGTGATACAATGTCTCAGATTTTAAAACAGAAACATTATTGTAATCGCCTGTCGAGAGTTTAAGGCTCACAGGAACAGGAGCCATACCGGTTACAATTCCAGACTGAACCTCATGTACATACTCCTCTGTTTCTCCAAATTCAAAAGATACCTGGGTAGAGATACCCATCGGATTTACACTACCATTCAAAGTTGCGTATGGTGGTGATACTGCATTGAAAGCACTCATACTGTAAAGTTCCTGAAGGCAGCCCGGTTCACCATCTTCGATCTCGCTACTTCCACTATCGAAAGTACGAAGGCTATACTTGCCGGCAGGTAAACCGGTAATCACACAGTTATAGTCATCTTCACCTGTCACTTCGGGGATGTTCTCTATAATCCTTGTTGGAGGAGTTAATGCCCATTGATACGGGAGATCGTTGCTATTGAGCTTTAATTCAACCGTAAATGGCGCAATGCCATCTACTATTCTCAGCTCTAATTTTCCATCAGCTAACCCTGCCGCCGATACGTTGGTGGTTTTGCTGATAATGATTTTCAAATTTGTGTTTTCCATGGAATCTTTATTTATGTGATAAAAATTGAATTATGAAAGTTTACTTACTAAGTTCGTCTTTACTGCCAAGCCCGTCGACCTCAAAATGTATGTCGAAAAATTTCATCAGCGCATCTCCGGTTAAAATATTATCCTTACGATAGAGGATAATATCGACAATGCAGGAAATGGTTTTTCCGGTCATTGAAATTGCAGGGAAAGTTGCCAGTTGCTGAATATTCCCAGATGAATATGTAACAGCATGGTTATTACTGGTGATAATTGTCCAGGCTGAAGGCACCGCTTCTCCAATACTATATACCCGGTACTTTATTTTCCAGGTTGCAGAGTCAGCGCCCGATTGAATCCAGTGTACATGAGGATAAATTGAGCTGCCTTCTTTCCAGCGATGTGGCATTTGACAAATGTGCCCGACGCGTTCGGTGGTGTCATTTTGAGGAAACAAGAGACCAAGATTTGAAACATCATAATCGGGTTTATCACTATTGCCGACCGATTTGAGCTGGCTCGATTCAAAAGCAAGATCATCCCAAACAGTTGCACTTCCGTACATCCTGTATGAATTGGTTGTATCAATGGTGATGTTGTTAACTCCATTACCAACATGGAGAATTCCTTTAATATAAGTGTCGGTAATTGATGAGTTACCAATCGTGGCCGTGTTTGATCCGTTTCCTTCTGCGGTTGAACCTATTACGATTTCGTTGGTGTTACTGTCTGCGCTGGCTTTGCTGTCATGGCCAATGTAGATTGATTTATTGGGTCGTAAATTAGCAGCATTAGTAATTGTTCTTAACCCTGCACTATCGCCAATACCTACACAATTATAATCTGCCGATTGTAATGCACCATAACCAATTGCTGTATTAGAGTGGCGTACAGCTGCCCATAGGGCAAATGATCCAACGGCTGTATTATACTTAGTGCCTCCAAAATCACCTGCATACGATCCAATATATGTATTATATCCCCCGTATGAGTGACTTCTTCCGGTATAAGAACCAATTCCGGTATTATACGAGCTTGTATCTGACCACAATGACATATATCCTATTGAAGTATTATATCCGCCTATCAGATTACTTAACGATGCGGCACCTCCTATAACAACATTACGAGTGCCGGAATTGTTATATTTTGCAGCATTAACACCGATTGCCACATTTTGAGCGCCTGACACGTTAGAACTTAATGGCATTGCTGCTATTGGCCCTATTGCCACGTTATTATTGACGTAGTTCCCCTGCCCAATCTTGATTGAATTTACTTGTATATCCGCACTAACTGTTAGTTTCTGTGTGGGGTTTGTGGTTCCGATGCCCACATTCCCGCTGTTAATATTATATATGTTGTTTGTTGCTCCGGTAACCCGGGCAAACAGCGATTCTGATGCTACCGGCATCGCTTGCCATCCGGGAAAGGAATAATACTTCTTCGCATTGATCTGCAAACTATCGTTATATAGAATCAATTTATATAACGTGCCGCCGCGAATAAACCCAATGGTATCAAACATCCTTTTTTGCGCTACCGATGAAAGCGCAAAAAGCATTAAAATTAAAATAGCGATCTTTTTCATATTGTAAGTATTAAGCTCCGATTCCTGCATATGGCCTTGCAATTGCGTAGAGCGTAGCATCTACAAGGGTTTTTACAACTATTTTCGTGGTTGACCGGCTCACCAGCATAATTTCAACAGGGTTTCCCAGGCTGTCAAAACCGTTTACCAAATAGCTGTAATCGCTATCGGCAAAGGGTTCATTCCAAGTGAGGTTGCAGCTTACATCGGCCGTGGCAGCGGCGTGTGCTTCGCGCACTACCGATCCGGTTGCATCGGCCTTAACCTGCTCCACGTAATCGAGTATTGCAATTTCGGCAACCTCATGATCTTCAACCTGAACCTTCGTGCCGGCGGGTCGAAGGGTCAACGCTGCCCTGATTAAATTATATACCTGCAGGTATGTCATTTCGGGTTAGCTGTAATCAGTTGAATAATCAGTTTCATCATATATTCTTACCAAAACAGGTATTGGAACAACCGTACTGGTCATTCTAATCCTTGAAAAAAAAAATCATCCCAGGCCCTTTCATACTCAAATGCAAGGGCATAATTGTAATTAGTGTCTTTGAACATCGATGTTTTTTTCGATGTGAGTAAACACTTCAAAAGTTTTGAATCTTCAACCTCAAAAATGTCGGAGCTGAGCATGAAGTCGCGCAAATAATTCAAGAAATCTTTGGTGAGCCATCCGCTGTTGGCTTTAAATGTTTGCGATTCCTTTATTAAGGTGTGCGCTCCTGGCGAATTGTATTGCGTTTCGGCATCGTCTCTTAAAAAGATCACTTTTTCACGATCATTTTCAACAATTAATTCAAAGGAACCTGTGCAACGCAGTGAATCGTAGGTTCCCCACGAATTACGGAATCTGAAATACCTTACGTTTTCGTAGTATTTCGGATCAATTTCAAATGATCTGATATCAGAAATTACATTATCCGATTCATCAACCAGGTACATTTCCCATTTGTAAACATTGCCATCAAGCGATGCAGAGAGGCCGAGCTGAGCGTAACCTGCAAAAAACTCCACAACAGTATAGGGAGTTACAGCATACAAACCGGTACAATCAATGGTTGTTCCGGCAATGTTGCTGTACAAATGTGCCTTCATTTTAAAGTGCGTATGCGCCGGAGCCTGGAAGGCAAAAAATAAACTGTGAGTTTCAACCTTATCGGTTATTTTGGCCGGTGGGGCCCAGGTAAGAAATTTCTTTTTGGTAGTAGTGAGATTAAAATAATCTGTGGCGTAAAAGTTATTGTAAACCAAATCTTCACGATTCAAGCCACCTGTTATCGCATAGGCATATCCGGCGCTGTATGTGCGCGATTGAAATACACCATCAACCCGGTTGCAAAAAACGGTGAGATATTTAAGAAATGCATCGGAAAATATGAAATGATGTGCTGTTCCGTATGCCAGGTGAAACCGTGGTTGTGTTGCCATCAGCAGAATGGAGTTGATATACTCCTGAATTTCAAACTTCACTGATCCGGCCTGATCCAGCGGTTTGTAATCCTGGCCAAGCAGTACCATCGGGTTTTTGTACACCGACATTAATACGCCTTCAACAGTCCCGGTTGTTCCGGCAGTGCCGGCAGCGCCGTTTTGGGTAGTGGTAATCGTAACACCTACTATGGTTTTGGTTCCTTCGGTCCAGTCGTATTGTGTTTCACAATTTTTTGCAGTCAGGATTATTTTATCCCCGGCATCATTGGTAATATCATAAACCTCGGTGAGCTGTACATCACGAATAATGTAGTCGTAACAAATCTGCGCCCAATCAGCCGCGGTGCCACCATCGTCGGCAATGGGCAGATGATCTTTTGTTGATGGTTCGTTTTTGAGGGTAAAAGTTCTCGTTGCGCCCATAAAGGTGACTTCAACCGCATGGTCGGGGGTTGAATCAATATCGGAGAACACAATTTCAATTATTGAAGGAATTCCATCAATAGGATCGATGCCACCACCCCCACCGCCGCCTGAACCAGGAGTTAGCAGATATCGCATCGGGTTTCCGGCGAATGACATCAAAAAGGGTTTATTTGTGATTTCCATGTGGCGAAATTATTTCAGTACCTGGCTATTTTAAAGGACACATTATCTGGTTACCGATTTCTCGATGGCGGCCACGGTATCGTTGGTATATTTCATGGTATCATACGAGATATTGGCCTCGATGGGGTTTTGCATGGCTCTTGTATGTGCCCGCATTGCCTCAAGAGTTTCTTTGTCAAAAGCCACGGTTACCGGGCCAGCGACATCGCGCTGCGCTCTCGCATCGGGGTAAAGCCCGCCGGCACGTTGCGGCACCGACATAATTGACTGGATCAGGTCGGGCCTGAACTTCATCAGATTTTCGGTATGCTTGGGGTTGAGAATAATCTCTTTGCCGGTTTCGGCAAAAAGGGTTGGAGTGCCATACACACCCGAAGGCGGCTGTTCGACGAACGGAACCCCTTGATATTGTTTGTTGTCATCCTGTCCAAGAACATCGTAGCGGCCCATGGCGGCCTGGTGTGATTTGCGGATGGCAGCGTAGCGGCCTTTGGCGGCTTCGCTTACCGGGGTTGAAGAGATGGTGGCAATTTGGAAAGCGCCAAGTCCGGCGGCAAGTACTGCCATGATAAGACCCACAATGAATGGGGTCATTGAAAGTGCCGATGTGACTGAAAGTGCAGTATTAATAATAGCCTGGGTTAATGATAACGTTTTCTGGCGTTTTGCTTGCTGTACTTGAACAGCTTTTTTCTTCTGTTCCAATTCGGCGTCGAGCTTGCTAATGCCTGAATCATATTGTTTTTGGGAAATAAGCTTGGCATCAAGTTGCCGTTTCAGGTTTTTCTTTTTCTCATCATTTACGCGAGAATCTCTGGCTAATTGTGCATTTTCCCGATCAGTCATAAGCTGATCAATGGCCATGATGCCATCCATCACAGGATTAACATAATCATTTATAAATGCATTTGCTTTACCTGCAAATTGAGATATGCCATTTTCTTCAGGAGCAGCATTAGGATCCTCGTTACTAACACTCGTCATCATTTCGGGTGGTTGATCCTTTTTATACAGCCCTTTATCTGTATCTACACCTTTTGATTTTAGTTTTTTGATATCCCCACTTTCAGCTTCCTGTTGATCAAGGATGCTTTGAGTTGCCTCGTCAAGCGCGGCCTTATAATTTTTGATTCGCTGAATTTTCTCTGCAATTATTTTTGCCTGTGCAGGATCGTTTAAAACTTCCTTTTGCAGGAGAGACATTAACTCATTGATCTGTTCGTTTAATTTTTCATATTGCGATTTTAGTTTGCTGGTTTTATCAGCTTTCCCTGGATCAGAATCGTTAAATTTTGAAAGTTCAATGTTGGTTTGTTTAATTTTTCCCTGGATTCGCTTAAAATCCTCCGAACCTGCAATGGTATTACGCAGTGCCGTTTGATACTTGGTTAACTTTTCGGTGAGGGCTTCCTGAGTTTTGGCGCTAATCATATTGGCAATTTGTTCGGCTTTGGTAATTTCGACCAACTGACTTTTTGTTGACCGTAAATTCTTCAAGTTTTCTTCAATGCTTTTAATTCCATCATTCAATTGACTGGCTGCTTCTGCTCCATTTTGGGCAGCATCTACAGCGTTATAAGCCATGGCCACTCCTGGTTGAAAACCACTTGACACCAGGTTAACTCCCTTTTGCCATAAGGTAGGTTTTGAATTATCTCCCTGAACCTTTTGTTGGCGTGCTTTCATAAGCACTAATTCAGTTTCAGCCAGCTTAATATTTTTATCAATCTTATCGTCAAGGTCAAGCTTTTCTTGTTGCG
Source organism: Draconibacterium orientale (assembly GCA_020719165.1). Classification (GTDB taxonomy): domain Bacteria; phylum Bacteroidota; class Bacteroidia; order Bacteroidales; family FEN-979; genus CAIVAT01. The sequence goes on from DYQT01000002.1 coordinate 8,102, forward strand.
AAAGCCTGTTAAGTATTCTGATTTGATCGTTAAGATATTGGTAATTGTCAGATAATGTTTTATTGACAACATTCATGCGTTCAATTGTGCCAGCCTTAATCTTTTCATTTCTGACTGCCTCAGAATTATATTTATCATACGCCTTAATGGCTGCAACTAAGGCCGTTATTCCGATGATTAATAACCCAATTGGATTTGCTTTAATGGCGGCATTCCATAGATATTGGGCTGTAGTTGCCAATTTTGTTGCTACGGTTCCATTTCCTTTCCAAATGATGGATAATTGTTCCTGGGCAATCATAAACTGGAGTGCAATTGCATCTTTGGCCTTTAACAAAATCCCTTCCTTCATCAACAGGTTATTCATCAATGAAACCTGCATTGACCTTGTTTTTGCGGCAATCCAAACCGCTGTTACACCGGCAATGGCGATTAATGAAATCTTGTATTTTTCGATAATAAGCGGAAGGTCCTTAATCCAATTCACCAGCGAAACCACATGGTAAACCTGGTTCTTAAAAAACTCAGTGACACCGGGCATGGTGATCAAGTTGTAAAAATCTTTTTGAAGTTTTGCAAGGATTGCTCCTAGTGTAGCATTTTTGATATTGAATTCGCTGGTTATTGATCCGGTACCCTGCAACGAGCTTCCGGCAAGCGCAACCTTTTCGGCCAGCATACCGGTGTTGGTTGCGAGTTTGGCAAATATTTCAGAAGCTCCAACCCCCGAAATTTCGAGTTCTTTGATGATCCCGGCCAGGTCGGTAGCGCTTTGACCACCTCTTTTTGAGCCTTCAACCACCTTCAGGAAGGCGCCATACAAATCTTTATTCACTAATTCAGTGAATTCCTTTACCGGCATTCCGGCAACACCAGCAAAAGCTTTGGTGTTGGTGGTCATTTTCTGCATGACCTTTACCACGGCTGTTCCACCACGTTCAGAATTGACATTTAACTCCTGCAGGGTGGCCGACAATCCAAGTACTTCATCAGATGTTAACCCTAGCGGGATCCCGATGCCGCCGATCCGGCTGACGAAATCTGACATCACCGGTCCGGTGGCAAAACCTGCTGCACCCAGGGTATTGATGGCGTTACCTACGCGCATCATGTCATCGGCTACATTGGCGGTTTTGGTGTCGGTGAGTACATTTCTTAGCATCCCCATTTGTTTAGCCACTTCTTCGGCACCACCGGTGAATTCATCTCCCAGGGCAACATTGAGTTTGTCAACCGATTCGACAAAAGCAAAAACATCCTCTTTTGCCATTCCGAGCTGGCCGGCCACAACAGCCATCTGGCGCAGATCCTGCCGACTGGTGCGAGTATCAATTTTGCCAAGCTGCTTATTGAGGTTCTGAACCTCAAGTGCTGTCATTCCCGTCGATTTACGGATGTTGGCCAATGAGTCATCCAGCTCACCCTGGGCGGTGATCATTTCTTTGATGGAAAATGCAAGGCCTGAAAACGCAGCGATACCGGCGGTTACAACTGCAAAGTACCGGTTAAAACCATCGGCCAGCTTTCCGAATGACATACCGGTGTTCTTTGCACCAATTTGCACCTCACTCAGGCGTTTGCTGACAGCATTAAATTCTTTTTCGAGTTTAATACGCTGTTCTGATCCGGGAACTTTGCGAGCCAGTTCATTTCTAAGCTGCGCCTGCAATGACCGGAGTTCTTTTATTGACAACGACTGAAGGCCTGCTTCCTGGCGAACCTTCTTCATCTGAATAAGGTAATCGTCGTAAACCTTTTTAGCATCACGATATTCCTGGGTATTCTTTTTCTTTTCAGTAACCAGGCGCGAAAGCTCAGCTTCGTAGCCGGTCATTACCTTTTCCATTTCAATCAGTGATCGTTTTGCCTGATCATTGTTGATGAAGATCGAAAACCTGTAATCTGAGATATTTGTTTTTCCTGCCATGGTTATCGTATGTAAATACGGGTTGAATTGATTACTGCGGTGTGGGTATAACTGAGAATAATATCTTCGAGTTCTGCCATGTATGATTGAACAACCGGGTTAAACCAGGGTTTTGGCCTACGGTTGAATCCCAATGATTTTGATAATTTTACAACAATATCCCCGCTCATCACATAACCACGCCCAACGCCTTTATGAATGAATATCCCTTCGCGGGCAAAGGAAAAACCAAGCCGGTATATTTCACCGAACTCATAATAATAGGTATTGCGGATGCTTCTCGCCAGCCGGGATCCTCCAATTCCATGGGCAGCTATGGATCCTGGCATGGCCGCGTTTACCTTCGCGCCCCAAACCATCAGTTTTTGATTAAACTCTTCGGCGGCTTCCGGTGCCCATTGCGTTCGTTCCCAACGCTGGGTTTTTCCCATCTCTTCAATGCTAACATCAAAAGGACCATTGCTGATCCTGGTTCGCCTGTGATCTGATGATTGTTCTAAAACCTTCTTCCAGAGACCCATGTTAGAAATTTTCGACAATGATACCAAGGGCAGAATGGAAATTAAAGGACATAAAAAAACCCGCCGAAGCGGGTAGGTTTTCAAAAATCAGTTACCATGCTCAGCGTGGTAACTTAATCTCAACCACGTGTAAATTACACGTGGTTGAGATTGGCGAATTTTCAGTTTCAACTGATATTTAAAAAACGGGAATTCCCGTTTTTTAAATATCAACCCTAAGGCTGATCCTGACAGTTGCCTCCTTGGGGGAGGCAACTGATTATCCTTCCAAATCCAGGCGAAGTTGGTTTGGGTTTTTCCGAATAGAATCCTTCAGCAAAACATACAATTCATCCTTTTCCAGAGTCAAGGTCTTAAGTTTTGATTTTGCGTCAGTTATCTCCGCTTCTTTCGATTCGATCGAATTTACAATACGTTGAACCTCAATTTGTTTTAATTTCTCCTCTTCATTGGTGTAAAGTCCAGCTTTTCTGATGGAAGGAATAACCTCGTGTGTAATCCATCTTTTGAATGCTTTAGCCTCTGGTTTTGTGGAAGATAGAATCAAGGAATATAAACCAAACTCATTTATAGTTCAGGTCTTCCGTTTTTGACCTGAACTATCAAGTTTTTGAATTTCTGTTCTCATTTCTCTTTGTTTTTTAAGTGTTTATAAATTATGATATGGCAAAGATATATAATTATTGAATTAAAAAACAATTATTTATAAATTTTGCCCGATCAGCCAAAAAAACCGTACCCGTTCATTTACCTCCAGGGGTTCATATTTGTAGCCCTGGGAAATGAGAAATTTGGTGAGGCCACCTTCAGGCCAGGTTGGTTCGGGCCAAAAGTCGGTGATCATCTCATTTATTTCGTTGGTTGAAAGTTTCAGCCATGCCTCCGGTACTGTTTGCACTGGCGGGAACTTGCTGCGAAATGATTCGAAGATTTGTTCAAACTCGGTTTTCTCGTTCATTGCGTTTTCCCTCCTCTTTGAGTTAAAGAGTCAAGCAATCGGCGAAAATCGCACATCAGGCTAAAAAACCGCTTGTCGATATATTCAACTTCGTTATCCATTTGTGCCAGGTAAAAAACGCCATCGATCAGCGTGGTTTTGTTGCATTGTAAACTGTCTGTGAGTATTTCCAATGCATCTGATAATGCTGGAGTAATTTCAATACCATTCACGATGACGGTTTGGGTTTCGGGGTTATTGTTTTCATGGATCATTTCGGGCCTCCTTTTACTTTTACATTTTTATTGTTAACCGGTTTGAGTTGCGGCGCCAGAATGTTTTGCGCCAGTTTTAGTACATCGTTGCCATACCAGGCAGGCGTGCGCCACACGGTGATGCACACATCGGTTACCGGGTCGTGGATGGTGATAAACTCATCGCCGCTGTCGGCGTAGGAATGAAGAGTGGCATTGGTTCTGAAATGAACATCTTCCATTTGCTGGATCCATCCGCACACGATCATGTCCATGGCGGTACGCGGGTTGAGTGAACTTTGTTTCATCCTTTGCCTCCCTTCTGTTTGCTGAGTTCCTTCAGAAGTCGGTAAAGGTTGGCGAGGATAGCGAAGAATTCGCTGTCAAACGTTTCAATATCAGCAACCGAATCCTTCAGTGAAATAATGTGCAATGAAGTTTCTGCAACGAAATGCAACCCTTCCGGACCGTGATCGTCGCGAAGCGATACTAAAGCATCAATAAGGTTTTCTGTAATGGTAATTCCGCCGATGGTTACCGGCGTAAGGCAATCTTGTTGTTTTGCCATTGTGGGTACCTCCTAATGGAAAAATCCCAAGTCTTGCTCGGTTCGAGGAACCGTCCGACCCTCGCGGGTGCGGAAGACTTGGGATTTCTCCTATATAGAAAGTGAAAGCTCATTGTAACCTCGATTTAGCACTGCAAATATACAATGCTAAACGACAATGTCAATGGTCTAATGGATATTTTTAAAATTAATCATAAATGATTTGGTAAAATTACAGCTTGATAATTAACAAATCAATAGCATTTTTAGGTTATTTTTAATAAGCCAATCAAAGCAGAATAGAGTTCATTTGTTTTTTTGCCTGTTTTTAATATGATTGTCAGGTCATGTTCTAAGTATTTGAATGAGATATATAGCATTGATTGATTCTTTTTTGAAGCTCCTATTGCAGCACCTGCAATCAAACCAATGCCTCCCGTAAGTAAACCACCAACAATGGCACCAGTTGCAGTTTTCCCCACAGACCTTGAACTCTTTTCTTCCAAGCTTATGTCAATAATATCCTCAGATTTAACTGGAATACGCTTTAATTTACTCCCATCAACAAATAATAGGTTAAACAGTTTTAATGTAGTATCGACTTCAATATTAATCGTTTTTGGTAAAGGAAGTTCAGGATGTCCTCCTTGGTAATCAATTGATGAAAATCTTTGAACAACTGAAGTAAGTGCTCCTTTACTTTCAGATTTGTTTTGCGAATTTATGCCAGCTATTAATATAATAATAGCGATACCAATAAAAAGAATCATCCATCCCATAGCTATTTGGTTTTAGTTAGACCCTGCAATTTATCAAATAATCACTCATCTCCTGCGATGCCCATGGTCGCCATGCATGGGTGTGATCATCGCCATAATATAATGTGGAATCGCCCAGGAACCTGCCAATCGAAGTGAGGTTACCGGTAGTCGATAGATTTGTATAGGTTCCGGTAGTCGATCGAAACTCGTTTGCCGTTACCACTCCATTAACCTTTAGCCATCCTTTTGTCGATCGGCCAACCAATAGTGCCAGTGTGGTGTCCATTGTTGAGCCGATTGTCCACCAGTCGGCATTGGCATAAAGTTTCCATATGGCGGTGGAATAAGAGTTGTAAATAGCAATGTACGGGTTCTATTGCCCGGCATAACCTTTTAAGCCCAGGGGAACTTCACCGCCAACAGAGGAAATGGTTACTTTATCGGAGGTGGGGGCTGCTCCGATGCCTACCTTATCGGTGTTAACCTTTAGGCAGATTAAACTTTGGTCTTTGAGAAACGGGTTTTGCGCGTAAACCATCAATCCCGACAGCATCAGGATCGTAAGCAATGTGATAATCTTTTTCATGGTGTTGGTTTTTAAGTTTTACAATGTTTGATTGGCAAACTTAAAAACAGGGGGATGGAATTTAAAGGACAGGAAAAAATTCGGAAACAATATATTTGAAATAGCATATAACCCAGAAACATTGACCATGGCACTACAAAAGAAAATGAATCAGGAAGAATTTCAGGATTTCGTTATTGCACGATTGGCAAATATGGACACATTATTTAATTCAATGCTTGAACTACAAATTCAGATGATGAAGAAACTTGGAGCTGGTGATGATGAGATTAAGCAAATTGTAAAAAAAATAGTAAATGACAGCGCCAGATTTGTCGATTTCTATGATTTCACAGAAGACTGATCAGGATTGTCAGTATCTGACAGGTAATTTTTCTTTAAGTCATTTATCCAATCTTGACGATGTTCTTCAGTCTTCTTTAAAAGAGATTTCAATCTTTCAGAAGGCCTGTAAGTCACCGTTTTGGGGCGTTTTGGTTTAAGCCCGGCTTTGAAGGTAAAGGAGAAAACAAACATTGTTATTGGTTTAGTGATTGATTTTACATTGACAGGTTGTTATAACCGGCAGATGTCCGGGGTGTTCCCGGACTGAGATTAGAATACTTTGCGACGGTATAAAAGCACAGCCACTGCAGCCAGGATGAATACTGCGATAATACCATAAACCCACCAGGGGAAACCGGTTCTTTCAACGGTTTTATCCTTGGTGTTTAGCTCAGTTTTACTTTTGAGCTGCTCAGTTTTAGTATTAACAGCAGTTACCTGGTCGTTTTTTTTCTGCTGTTGCTTGATGACTTCCTTTTTGATAATAGTTCGTTTTATTTTTATTGGAACGATTATCTGTTTTATACCGGATCCGGAAACTGTATCGTTTATCATTACCCAAACCGAAACCGTAGTGTCACATTCTTCAGTAGTAACTGTTTCGGCAGTGGCGGTTACATTCGTGTTTGTTTCCGATTGAGTTGTGGCTTTTGTTTCTTCCGATGAGTTTATATTAATCTCCTCTTTCGCTTTAACCTGGTTGATCTGTTTGGATGTGGTACATGCCTGCAGGCACAAAAAAAACATGATGGCCGCGAATATGGCCAATAGCCAATCTTTTGGAAAATGATCATACGATTTCATAATTTTCAGAAGTTAAATTTCAAATTTCCGTTAAAATACAGCCACGATTCCGACTGGCGGCGCTTGATCAGGCCGGAGAGAGGCTTACCCCCGGCAATGATCCACCGGTTAAACTGTTTATCAATGAGCGGATCGACTGGGTTTTTATTGATGACTTTGAGCAACGTTGAATTTTTGAAAGCAAGAATCCCCAAATTGTAGGTGAAATCTACCAGAGCATCAAACTGCGATTGATTGATGCATGGAATTACCGCAGATGCAACCGCACTTTCTGCTGCAGCCAGGTCGTAGGTGAGCAATTCAAAAACCCGGTGTTCTGAAATCTCATCACCGGGCATCACCCGCCCGCCTTCCGGATACCGGGTGGTCCCCATGCCAATGGTCCATTTTCCGGCAGGGCATTTGTATGCCTTCAAAAACTTTCTGAAATCTCCGCCACATTCGTAATGCTCGATGAGCATGAGGCAATTCTTTGAAGCTCTGGTAATCTTATCCATAATGGGGGTTATTTGAATTGTTCAAACACATTTTTAATATCGGATGGTCTGAATGGTTTTGAAATAAAGTAATTAGCGCCAACTTTCAGGGTTTCACTTTTGGCTTCCACGTCGGCATAGGCCGATATTACAACTATGGGTGTATGCTTGTCAAACATGCGCACATACCGAATAAAATCAACTCCACCCATTTCTGGCATTCTAAGATCAGTAACTATTACGTCAAATTCCTTTTGGCGCACCATATCTATTCCCCTGAATGTATTATGGCAAACGACGGTGAGAAATCCAAGGCTCACCAGCGCGTGCTGAACCAGAAACGCATGTTCTGGTATATCTTCCATTATGAGTATCATTTTCATTTAACAACATTACCGATTGTGGTGAATACCTGTTCAAACTGAACCATTTTCATGAGCATGTAAAAAACCACCAGGGTAATAATACCCCGGTAGGCCACGCTGAACCATGCAGCAGTTTTCTTTTCAAAAATCCCGATTCGTTTCTGCGATGAATGGTTTTCGTTACATACTTTAAACTTTTCATCAATGATGCCACCCTCTTTGGTTTGCTCATACAGGTTCTTGAGCAGTTCGTTGGTTTTCATGGTAACTTCAATACCGCCGCCGTTTTTAACCTTTATTTCGGTAATATTGTTTTCAATGTTGGTCAGCGACGATTTCATGGATAGCAATTCATCGGTAACATTATTCATCTGTTTTCCGAGCATTGCAATTTTCATTGCAAGGTTTGTTTCAGTCATTTTGTGAAATGTTATATGCCTGTTGTTTTGAGTTTGAAGTTTAATCCCCAGCCGTTACAGCCCAGGAGATTATATTCCGGATCGGTATGCATTCCGTTCACGAACAAACGGTGCATGAGGTGTGAATAGGTTCCTGCATCATTGCAATGATCAGTATCGCCAGCCAGTTCGATCATCTTACGCTTAACTGCGTTGATGATAACCTGTGTAATTTCCAGTTCAGCAATGAATTCATCATGTGTTAAGGCTCCCCGGTCGCTCTTTTTGACAACGAACACGAAACATGATTCTATCTCTTCAAAATCGTCAACGCTCGTAGCCTCGATATCGGTTGAAGGAATAACGGCAAACAGGATCACATCACCGCCGTCGATGTCGCGGATGGCTGCTGCAAGGTCAGCCTCTTCATGGATGATGAATACTTTGTTAATACCGGGAACCACCGTTGCCATGTACTCCCAGAATGCCTTATACGTGCTAATTGCTATCATTGCTTTTATATTTTGCCTCCATTGCCTTTGATTGTTTCACCACCTGGTACAGCCTGATCATGATGTCGTAAAGGTTTTGCCCATCGGTTTCCTCGATGCTGCCAAACACTTTTGTTTCTGCCAGGCTGTACAGGATCCCTACAAGGCCAATATCGGGGGAATCAGTTGAATCATCATCCGATTTTTCATAGATTATTGAAAGGTCGATCTCTTTACCATCAACTTTCACTTTTCCCTTTGCAAGGAATTCTTCGGATCCCGAAAAGAACAGGAAAATACCGTAACGCACAGCTAATGGAAGTTTGGCAATTTCCTTTACTCTTTCTTCGAGAAAGAGCGGATTCGATTTAGCCGTGAATGGCACGCGTATTTGTCCATCGAACGACGGCAGCAAATTTTTAAGCCATAGAAAACGCTTTACCGGACGGTAAAGAACCGCTATGAGATGGTTTAAATCGTTTTCGCTATGCGACTGCAGGTATGCCGTAAAATATCCATGTGCTATGCGGTATTCGGCAAAGCTGATATCTTGCAGGGCATCTTTGGGGCCAAATAATTTACCGCAGATTACCGGAATGAAATTCTTCGTAAAACTGAGCTTAAAGGTTTTCACCTTCTTGCCGGCCTGGTCAATTTCCTCGAAAAACGAATCGAGTACCTCACCTATTCTGAATAATTCCCCGTTGGCCTGCTCCTGCTCTTCCCGCGAGGCAAAAAAGTATCGCCAATCCATCCGGATGTTCAGCAGGTTCATTACCAATTTTGTTTTCAACCTTTCAATGGTGATATATCCCGAAACATACTGCAGCACCAGGTCGATGAAATTGATGAACTGTTTTTCGTTCATCTCCTGAATCTCCGAAGGAAATTCACGCACCAGGTTCTTTTGTGGAATTTCGATTTTGTGCATTACAGTCTCACGAATTTATCAGTAACATCAAAACGTTCGGTAAAGTCAACCGGGTCAATGGTGGTACCTGCAGCAGCAGCCTCCAGTTTTGCCAGGTGATCCTGTAGTTTGCGAAGCTCGCGCAAACCATCCTTTTCAAGTGATGCAGATATTTCGTTCCGGTCGATCTTGCTGGCCGCTGATTTTGTTTTAATCACGTTGATAGTCATATTTGAGAATATGCCATCCGGAAGTACTTCAGCGGTTAATCGTTTCGCGGCAACGCTCAGGGTAAGCAGCGCCAGGGGCTGGCGGGCCTTATCAAGGATGATCAGATTATCCGCTGAAATGTCATCATCTTCAATGGCTGCCTGCAACTCAGCATATTTCTCAGCGGTGAAACATGATTTTATTTCATTGTCCTGCACCCGGCGCATGATCGGGAGCAGGGAGATAAACGTTAACCGGGATCCTCCGATCATAAACACCTTCTGAAATTCATCCACGGTATTGATAAACAGTTCCCGCGTTGCCAATAACGCTGCTGATGTTTTCCATGGAAGTAATGGAGTGTAGCCGACTGGTGGAAATGTATCTTTTGGTGGAACAATTTCGACTTGATCATCGATATGTTCATCCAGAAATTCGAGGAGGATATCAGTACCATCGTTGGCCAGCCGTAAAAGGTTTTCATTGTCCTTTTCGATTTGCCACTCGAAGGCGGGTTTTTCCTGTTCCGAAACAAATATCTGGCGGCCTTTGTCAGAATGTGTCAAGTCGGAACTTGGCACATACCGGCGATAAGCATGAACGGCCACCGGGTATTGGATACACCGAACCAATTCATCCAGAATTGGATATTCGGGATGATCTTCATCTGCTTCAGCCAGCAGATAGTTCTCGGAATCGTAGTGATCCTGTGCAACCTGAAAAACCTCTTTGCCAATGATCTTCTTGATATCCCGCTCGGCAAAACCAATGTACGATTTCAGATTGTCGAAATTAATCGACTTGTAAATGAAGCCTATCAAGGCTTTCAGTTCAGATGAACCGGCAGAATCTTTATTAAACAGCATTTTTCAGGCGATCTTTAGGGTTCGTTTTTTCTTCGGTCATTACGATATCATGATAAAAGCCCAGGCGAAGGTCAGTTCCCGGGAAGTTAGCCCTGATGGCCATGTTGATATCCTTCATCACAATACTTTCGGGGATATCGACACCGGTTGCCAGGTAAAGCTTGAAGGCATAGAGCTGCTCCGATCCGGATGGCAGGTTACCATCTTTGCTCAGGTTACTCAGCGCCGGATGGAGACCTATCCCTGAGGTGATCATGAACATCGACTGGTTGCTGATGGCGATTTGTGCATCAATAAAATCGCCAACCTTCTGATCCATTGGGGTTATTTTCCAGCCCACGTACTCGTTTGCCTGCTCGTCAAACAATGAATCGGTGGTGATGTACTTTCCCACCTTATCACCGCCGGAAAGGGCTAATGAAACCGCTTTGAAAGTGTCATCTTTTAATTTATCAAAAGCTTTTTCGGTAAATGGAACATTCTGAGCAACACAATCCTCTTCCATTTTCATCTTCATCGATGCCCAATAGAGTGCAGGTACCTCAATGTGGTACTTGATGGCCATGGAATTGTCGTTGAAGTTGGTGAGCAACTTCGGAATCGAAGATCCCAGTTTGATCCAGCTGATCGTACCATGGAACGGCGAACGTGAATACTCCAAATCGAGCGCAAAAGCGTAGAGATTGGAATAGCGCATGGCCACCGGGGAGGCAAACGGGTTTTCAGGATCAAATACCGGGTACCTGCGAAGTCCATTCTTCCAGGGTTGCCGGTAATCGCCAACGATGATGTTTCTGATCTGGTTGTTATCATCCGGCCATTCAAGCCGTGAAAACATGCCCGAAACATGTTCCAGCTTCGCCACGGCGGCTTTCCCGCCAATCCGGGGGCCACGATTGCGGTAAAACTTGGTAAAATGACCATTCAATGTGCGGAATTCGATGCAGGCTCTGAGCAAATAGTCTTCATAATCCCATGAATCGAGCCATGCCTGAATAGCAGGATCTTCATCCCAATACTTTTCCCTGCGGCCATTGTTGAATTTCACCCGGTACAAAGCCGGTCCCTGTCCGTAAAGAAGCTGCGCCTGTTTGTTGAGAACCTCCGGAGTGAGGTTATTCTCATCAAGAATGGTGCGAATTTCATCCGGATAATTGTTTTCGCTGCCATGAGCAACGATTTGAAAGTCGCCGATACGTGTTGGCAGCAGTTGACGGGCATTGGAATAGAACGGGAGAACCGAAGTCTGTGCTACGTTCGATGATCCTACCACATCGAAGAGGTAGCACCCGGCTTTGGTAACGGAAATAACCTTGTTTTCCGCTTTTAATAGTTGAACATCGGTATCTTCAGCCATGTTTCGTTCAGTTAAGTATTACTCTTTTGCCGTTGAAATACATGATCAGCATTTGCCAGCAGTTGCGAGGCTCGTTCAGATCCTCGTCGAAATAAAACAGCTTGTAATCAGAATTTACCAGGTCTTCACTTTTTGCCGCCGGGCGTAAATGAGCCCGTTCAACGGCCCTTATGCCATTCGTCGTGGCCGTGTCGCGGTTCCAGGTAGCGTGAACGAACGAGAATGACTTCTCCTGTTGCGACATGCTCCGCATTTGTTTAATGGCATCGTAAACTTGAATGGTTTCCTCTTCGTTCATGAGGCAAACTTACCGAGCGAGCAGGAAAATTTAAAGGACACAATAATTGAGTCCTTTGGGCGGCAAATCCATCAGGAGGCCGCCTTTAGTGACATGATATTTTCATGAGGTTACCTTTGCAGAAAATTTTGAGTAATGCGCGTGGGGTTTTTGGTACTTTTTACTTCAAAAAGTTCCCCGTGAATACTGAGCGAAGTCGAAGTAAAAGCCGGTTTTCTTTTTGCTCAGCTTTTTCTTTGCCGGTGATGTACCAAAGAAAAAGCGTTCCGGGGATCTGCGAACAAAAAAAACCAGTCCCGTTTCGGGGACTGGAAATATTCAGCCAAATCACATGTTCATTGAAAATGAACACTTGAATTTAATGAACAGAAAATGAAAGAAACTGTTAATACTGCCTGCTGTAGTTGTCTTCATCTTCGAATGAAGCTAGCGAATGGCGGTAATCAGCCTCACCACATGCCAAATGTTCAGCATGGTTGCCGTTTGGCCAGTAAATAATTTCTTCGCCTTTTTTAATCGGTTTTTTGCAGGTGTAACATGTGCTGGCGAAGCGTGATGTCATTTGCCTGGGATCGAGTGATCTTTTCTTGTAGCTCATGATGTTTGGTTTTTAATTGTGAATAAAAAAGCCGGGAACGTTTGTTCCCGGCCGGTGAATAATCTGTTAAAATGGTACGGTTTCTTCAATCAGTTCAGGAACCTGAACCTGATCTTCTTCATCCAGGATGATCTGCTGGGTTCCCAGGATATACTCGGCTGCTTTTTCTGCCCTGGTAGCTGCCCACATGATCCATTTCTGGTTATCTCTGAGCGCCGATGCCCAATCACGCAGGTAAGCATTTGAATTTCGTTGCCTTTTCGTCAATCCGGCACGGTCGGCCAGAAATGAAGAGGTAAGTTCAGCAACCAGTTCTTCCTTTGAATAAAGTTCGTCTCCAAACTTATTGTGAAAGGCTTCAAACCTGTTCAGCCGCTTCGGGTGGCCTGTCGAGTGCGCACATTCATGATAAATTATTCTGTAAAAATCTTCTGCCGTGTCATATTGATTCTCCGATGGCATGGTGATCACATCAGCAACCGGTGAGTAGCATGGAGATATGTCTGACTGAGAAAAATATATTTCAGGTTTCCCTTTATAGCCTGAAATAATTTGTTCAGCCGGTACAAATTGAGCAGATTTCCGGTCGATGGTGGCTTTGTCAAGCTCAGCAATCTTTTGTTTGCCGGTTTCGTCAAAGTGAGCCTGTTCGCTGTTGAAAATGTGATAGTACTTGAGAATAAATTTGCTGTCAGTTTCACCAGTACTGGCATTTTTTAAATCAGTTTTTTTCCAGAAAACGATGAGCGTTGACTTTTCACCTTTGCGCACCTGACCTCCATTGGCCCGTATTTGTCCAAAAGTTCCGTAAACACGGCTTTTGAACCGGTCGCCTGACAAGATCAGATAATTAATTCCCCGGTAAAAATGGCCATTCAGGCTAACCGGTGATGGCAAATCCCAAAATTTCTGCCAACTTCCGGCAGTTTCCAGGTTTGCGATGATCTTTTCAGTAATTGCGGCATAAACTTCTGCATTATTCATGTTTTACGCCCCTGCCCTGGGGACTTATTTAGGCATCTGGCTCGCCTGTGAAAAATTTATGCAGACTTAAAAACCGGAATAAAAATTCTGGAACAAATGTTCGGGTCACAATTCCCGGCAGGGAATTTGAATGAACCCAGGCGGGCGACAGTTCCATCAGGAGGTCGCATTTAGAGACATGATATTTTTATGAGGTTAACTTTGCGATAAATTTGAGTAGTAGTGCGGTGGGTAGGCCGAGAAAATAAAAAAATGGAGCCCCGGTTTCGAGGCTCCTTTTCTTTGGTCGTGATTTTTTAGAAGGGTATTTCATCCATGGGGATCATGTCAGGGATAATTTTGCCATCTGCAGTATGTTGTAATTTTTTTGGTTTGCGGATTTTTTTCTGAGGTGCATCCTGAACCTGGCTTGTCTGGGGCTCTGGTGTTTCGACCATTTTGTTTACATAAGCGGTGTAATCGTGACCGAAACTGTCTGTATTCTTCAATTTCGCTACTTCAAAAGTGAGGTAATCTTCGCCGTTGAATACGTGGGTGAGCTTTGCAATTTCTGACATTTTGAAACTGAATTTCACGATTGCTAAATTTGCTACCTGATTGCCTTTTCCGATGTAATTTTTTTCAAAAGTTTTCATGATGGAGTTTTTTAGGGTTAAAATTAATATGCAAGTGAAATTAAGATCATGGAGGGGCACTCAAGGAGGAACTGGAATACCGTACTTCGACTTCGCTCAGCACCCTGAGCCATAAGTCGAATAGGATATGCCGGGAAAATCCTTGAATGAGTGGAACTGTACCCTGGAATGAGATAATAACTTAGCAGAGTAATTAAGACCGGAACTCTGTCATGCAACCTGCAGAAAATAAGCGGAAAAGTACGGTAAGTAAATTAATCGGGAAATTCAATCAAAATGGTGCAAACATCATCCGGCCAACTGGCGTGGACATCAACTTGACAGCGAAATATACAGTAGTTTGTCATTTATACGCATGTAAACAGGTTGAAAACATGTGCCAAAGCAGATTCATTCAATGCATCCGAATAGTCCGCAAACCAAATTACATAGCAAAAATGCAGTAGGGTTACAATACGGTTGGCACCCACACGTGTAAAACCCGTAAAGAAAACGAGCAAAAAAAAGGTCCCGGTTTCCCGGGACCAGTAATTTAAAGGGTGCCTTCATCAGCGAAGGAATAAAAGTTATCCTGTGCGACAATGATATGATCCAAAATAGAAATTTCAAGAAACGTTGCGGCATCTTTGAGTTTTCTGGTTGTTTTCAGATCAGCATCACTTGGAGTTGCAATCCCAGCGGGATGATTGTGCCCGATAATAATGGATGAGCTATGATTTTCCAGGGCGATGAAGAATATCTTTTTAGGATCAACCACGGTGCCGGATATTCCACCTTCTGAGACCTTTACCGTCTTAATGATCTTATTTGCCCGGTTCAGGAGCAACATCCAGAATTCTTCATAAGGCAGGTCGCCCATTAGGGAATGGAAAATCGTATAGGCATCCTGGCTTGTGGAAATCTTAGGTTTGATAACTACCTCGGTAGCATTTCTTCTGCGGGAGAGCGCAAACATGGAAATAATCTGGCAGGCACGTTGTTTTCCGATGCCTCTGATTTTTTGCAGATCAGCAATT
Source organism: Draconibacterium orientale (assembly GCA_020719165.1). Taxonomy (GTDB): domain Bacteria; phylum Bacteroidota; class Bacteroidia; order Bacteroidales; family FEN-979; genus CAIVAT01. Next base: position 23,367 of record DYQT01000002.1, read on the forward strand.
CCAAGTTTCCAGAACTCACAAAGGTTATTTTGACAGGATGCCATAATCTTCTGAGCTATGTCAAGTGAATTTTCCTGAGGCGTTCCGGAGCCAATGAGAATACTGAGCAGTTCTGCATCAGAAAGGCTTGCAGTTCCTTTAAGCATCAGCTTCTCACTTGGAATGTCATCTTCTGCCCAGAATTGCATCGGGATCCTGTTTTTGTAGGTTGAGTCATTTTGCAGGCCGGTTTGAGAATCCATAACTGATTTTTTCATCGTTAATTGAGTTTATGCAGCCGCAATGGCCGCGGTTAGTACTGAAATATTGCTTCCAGAACATTACCGGGGAGAAATAAATAATGTCAATGGGTGTTGGTCAGATTGATTTTCCAATCTGAATACACTGAAAGCGGCGATTCCATCAGGAGGCCGCCCTTGACAGTTTTATTTTCCCATAGGTAACTTTGCAATAATTCGAGTAGTAGTGTGCGCTGGCCCTTTGATGGCATCCGGGAGATACGACCATAAAAAAAGCAGACAGTCTTTTGGTGACTGTCTGCCTTGTGTTTAATTCTTAAAAGAATGATTTTTTTGAAATTGACGAAATTCCCATTCGAAGAGAAGATATTGTTCATCGGTCATTTCTTCCGAAAAGCCGGGATAATAAATTTGTTCCATGTGCTGAATGAACATTTCTTCGATGGATTGATTGCGGGTTTCTTTTGCAATTGCGGTCATGGCAGTGAGTTTTAGAGATGAATACTTGAAATTTTCTGATCGCGAAGCGTTAAACCGGATCGATTGGATAATGTCAAGGGTGTTGGTCAGATTGACCTTCCAATCTGAATACACTGAAAGCGACCGTTTCTTGTCGCCCTTGACAGTTCCAAGTTTCCAGCGCTCTATCAGCTGGAATACATGTCGATGTAGGTAGCTTTGAAATTATTTCAAGTATTGATAGTGGGTAGGGTTTTGCTTGCTTTTTAAAAAAGCTGCCCGGAAACGGTTTCTTTTTCGCTTCCTTTTTCTTTGACGTTCATTCAAAGAAAAGGAAGTCAATTTATTCAACTGTTACGGCGTATAAAGCGATATTAAAGTAATACTTTAAGTGAAAAATGAGCTTTATGGCTAATTTTTACTTTTTTAACCTGGTTTGGTTACCTTTTCCTAAAGGTAAAACACGTTCCCAGCCGACTCGCCCCAATAGGGATGCGAACGTGCCCGCTTCCCGGCAGGCGGATATATGAGCGAAGCCCATGTGGAAATCCCAGATGTACTGGGGTTTCTGGTTTCAGAAATCCCACCATATGCGGGCAGACTTGAAAAGGATGACCAGTGTATAAAAACAGGGTAGGTTATGTACTAATGTGACCAGGTTGTGTACTTAGGCCAGGGAGGTTGTGTACTTATTTCACACCAATGGATCCGAAGGTAAGCCCTGCCTTTTGTTTTGTAATTGCGATCCACTTAGGGCGACACATCAGGTATTTGAATGCATCTGTGAAGTTTGTTGATTCCATTGCCAGGCGTGACGATGGTAACTTGTCACCCTTCTTAACCTTTTGAATTTCATTCTTGGCGCTCTTGGTTACAGGGGTAACCTCCAATTGATTCTTTAACTCACGACATTCAAACATATCGATCAGAAGCTTTGGCAATCGTTTGTCCTTCTCTCCCATCATTATGTTCATCAGATTGAATTCATCACTATGGGATATGTTACCCTGGCCAATGTTCATCAATTGGACAATCCAACCAGTACGCACGCCTGCTTTGGTGAATTCGATATCATGTTTGAGTTGTGTGGCAAAGTCACGGCCACTCTTTCGGTATTGGTTGGCCGACCGGTCATGGTAAAGATGGAACACCTTCTTCTTATGTGGCTCAAAGAACGTGATGAACTTATCAGCCAGCTCACGGATCCACTCGGGGGTTAACGTGTAGATTCCTTTAAGGATACGATAGTTGTTTCCTTGCTCCTGCCCTATTACCAGGCTCATCATGTTGCCTGCATCGAACCCACCCTCCAGTATCTGATCATGGCCTATGTGTCTTAACCCTGTTGATGTCTGCACCAGGTTCGACTTCAGGCTGAACTGATCATAGTAATCGTAGTTGTACCCATCACGATAGAAATGCTTATCAGCCAGGGCGCCATAGAACCGTGAACTAACTTCCAGCGTTTTGCGCATGGACAGTACTGCTGTTTTGAATTCTTCAAAGTCAAGCGTATCCAGCAGATTCTTAAAATATTTCAGGGTAAGTATGTCAGCATTGGCAAATGATGATACGATATAAAAGAATGTGCTGTCCTGCCTGATCTTGCCAAGGCGCTCCATCCAGCGCTGGCGATTCTTTTTTATGTTCTCAATCTTTTTGGAATCTTCTCCCTTCTTGATGGCAAAAAAGATTTCCAGGTTTATTTCGTTCAGGATGAACGCCGCCTTGATGATCCGAGTGATCTGCTGCTTATCCATCTTCTTTTCCATGCGCAACATCCAATCGCTTTCACCAACCGCAGGGTCAGGCATGTCACTGCAGAAGGTTTGACCCATAAAGTAATGGCTATGCCCGTAAAGATTGTAATCGCCTCTCAGGGTAGGGAAAAGCTTATTGAGCTTCTCTTCCTGCAGATACTTTGATTCATCCCCGAAGTGATGAACAACCGATATCCCAGCATTGGCGCTGGGCCGGTCCAGGGAGGTCAGGAAGAATTTACAACCATTGAATGTAGTGATGGTGTGTTTGTATGAAAAGGTTTTGATCAGCGGTTTCGGCCAGTGATCGGGTGGTTCCTGGTCAACAACGAAATGATAGTTCTCAATAAATCCCTGGCGGCTCTCCCATCCAAGGATTATGGCCGGAATGATGTTGGTCATCAGGTTTACATAGGTATCCGATACAAATGCAAATGATGCACGAGGCATGTCATAGATGATATCGATTGATCTCTTTGCCAGGACATCGGTACTTTTGGCAGTTCCACGGCCACCATACAGATAGAGGTTTGTTGGCTTGATCAGGTCAATCAGTGTCGCTATCCAGTTGGAGTAACGAATATCTGCTTCCTCAGAGGTTATCTTATTCTTGGACATTTTCGGCCATTTCAAATATGATATCTTCAATCATTGCATCACGGCGAAGCCTGAGCTTATCTTTCTCAGGAATCTCGTAATTATCAATCTCTGCCGCCAGCTCATTGCGATTGGCCGCTGTCAAACCAAGATCGGTGATCTTGATCGAATACAGGATCGGGCGGCGATCGAGTATTTCAACAGGGATCTGTTGTGGCTTCTCTTTGTTAACCCCGCGCAGGTTGGCTGCATCGATCAAACACCGGCGGGCTGTTTCAAAGTCGTTGGTGTTGAAGCAAAGCAGGAAAAGGTTATCAAGCCGTTCGGCATAGATATTCTTCCAGGCTTCTGTCTTCACTTCATTGTTATTGACATAGTAGAAGTTCACCACTTCGTTGAACAGCCGCTCAGCTTCATAAGGGCGAAGGGTACTCCATTTCTGGCGGATGCGGTCAATGATCTGTGTCTTGGAAGAGTAGTTTGCAAAAAGTTCCCTGATAAATTCAACCTGCTCAAAATCGGCATCGATCAGCGCCAGCATGTTGTCAGGAGAATCGTTGATCTTCTCAACATTGGTGATCATTTTACGGCTCGACTGAACAATAATCTTCTGCTTCTCCTGCTCAATCTTTTGTTGCCAGACATCCTTCTTGAATTGCTGGATTGAAGTCTGGTTTCCATCCTTGGCACGTTTGAGCGTGCCTTTATCCACTTCGGCCTTGGCGATCAGGATCCCGCGGTCGTAATGATATTTGACATGCCCGGCTTTATAGTCCGGATCCAGCTCATTGATATCGCATAAACGAACAAACTCTTCCCGCGAAAGATTCATGATCATGGCGATCTGCCCGGGTGAGAATTGATTTCCTGCAAGTATTTCGACCGTTTTAATCTGGTCGGCGCTCAATTCCATAAAGTATCTCCTTTTTCCGGAACTCAAATATTTTCCGGTTATTTAAAAAAACATATTGCTCATGTGCGGCATTCTCCGAGAAGTTGCCGGATCCTTCAATATTGAAATAGTGATCTTCGGTTTTGATCAGGGCGATCTTGGAATGGTTCCACGAAAATGTTACGCGAATAGGTTTGTGTTCAACCACGGCCATCAGGTGATCACATACCTTTGGTAATCGTGATTTGATTGAATCACTGATAAATATGTCAACCTGTTTAATCATGCCTGCATCGATCAATCTCACCAGCGCATCAATGATCCTGATATTGATAGAGTAAGTTGACAGGATCAGTTCTTCAATAATCCCACATTCCCTGATGATGTAGGGAATAAAGGTGAATGAATTGAATGAGTTCACAGTCCATAAGAAGAAAATCTCACCATCTCCCGGAATTCTTCCCAGGAGATTTTTGATACTTTCTATTCTTTCGCCATGCATCTGCAGGAACTGCTCAACCATTACGCCTGATTTATCCTCCTGTTCCGATCCATCACTTATGCCCAATATATCAAACATCATAAAAATTCACTTATAAGTTAAGTAAACGGTTAACTTCAATCAGCTCCTGCTCCATTTTGCGGATCCTTTCCAGCCGGTCGGCGGTAAATATGTGACCGGGTTGCTTACGCACTTTAGCCCGGTTCTTTATAATGTTGTTCTCAATTCTGATTTTGAGGGTTACCAGGTCGCCAACTTTCATATGCCGGATGGCATCCAGGCGTTGCATCCAGGCGAAGATCGGATGGTGGCCAAGCACAGCGCCATGCTGCTTGTAATAATTCAGCTCATCCCAGATAGCACGGTTTACCAGATAATTCTCAACCGTGTCGCGTGAAGCTGTTTCAATATGCTCAAAGGTGGTTGCAACGAATAAAGCTTCATGGCTTAGCTTATAGGCATCATGAGCCGTTAGCATATCTGCCACGAGGATTTTAAGCTCAGGGGGACAGGTCGGAAGCCGCAAAAAGGGAAATTCATCCCGGATTCGGAATGCCGGAACGGAATTGAGCGTTACTTTTTGCGGCTCTATTTTTTTACCGGGGGGTCGGCTTTTTTGTTTTTCTTCCCAGGTGCCGGGGGTGAAACCTTTAAATCATTTTTTTTCGGGCCAGGGGTTGGGAACCTTGATAAATATTCATCATCGGCTTTGAGTGGTTGTCCATCGTTTTCAACCTGTGGTTCCGGTTTAATCTCCCTGGAAGGAATAACAACAGCTTTTGAAAGAATCACATTCAGCTCGGACACTTTCAGCATTGCAAGCTCCCGAAGTTCCTCAATGATGCATCCCTTGAGGTAATCACTTTCGGGATGGATGTTGAGTTGTTTCTTCAGTCCGAGTTTCGGGCTGTACTTTATGATCAGGGAAACGCCGCTCCGATAGGAGCGATCGGTTTCAAGATATTTTATAATTTCAGTTTTCATAGCGATTTGATTTTGATAAAAAACCCCATCGCACTACCTGAGCACGATGGGGAAAAAAAGAGGAGAAAAAGCATCTTATTTACGGCTGCGCTCAAAGAATTTCCATGTGCTGGCTCCATCCTTGAAGGCTTCGAAGGTAATCTCAGCGCTGGCGATGCCCGACCATGCGGTACCGCTAACGAGAACAAAGTCATCACCGGTGATGGCTGGCGGATAAGTTCCACCACTGCCAATCAGGGTAAATTTCATGCCGGCAACAGCATTGGTGCAGGTAGTAATGTCAACAATCGCGGCAGATCCAACAGTGAGCTGGTAACGTCCTTCACCGGTAGTCAGGTTAACGGATGTTGCATCAGCAGCAACAGTGGCTACAACAGTGTCGAAGGTGGTGGTACCCTGATAATCGGCAACGTCGGGGCCTTTTTGAGTTGACTTGAACGTGAACGTTGTTTTGTTCTTGTCCTTGTCGTCTTCGCTCTTGAAAACCATCTGCAGCGGAGCGCAGGGCGTACCATACAGGTTTTTCTTTTCGGTTGAACATTTCTCGATAATGATACCGATGTTTTTGTTCATCCAGTTGGCGCGGAATTCACGAATTTCAACAGAATCGCCAGGATGCTCAAAATCGACACTCTGTTCTATTCCTTTTGCATCAGGATCGCCGGTGCTGTCGGCTCCGGCTTTTATGGTACTCTGGGTTGCATAGATTTTACTCATATACGCGCCAGGGTTGAAAGCAAGGTTGCCGGTAATCACAATTCCCTTTGAATCGCGAGCCGGGTTGGTCAGAACATCGTCCCAGTCGAAAACGAGGATCTTATCTTTTTTGTCCCCACCCACACCTTTATTGTCACCGGGTTTGAGGACATCGATTTTTACGTAGGTCATTTACTTTGCTGTGTTAAGGGTTAAGCAGTGGCGAAAGCCGGTGGGGTGAAGAGTAGATAAGTCTTCACCCCATCCCGGTTATCCGCGTGCGATTTCGTAGAATTTCTCGTTCGTTGCTTTTTCAAGCGTGATGTAGGTTCCTGCCAGCAGGGTCATAGCCGCGGTGAGAACGAAGTTCCCGGCATTGGCCATGGTTACTGCATTGGTGTCGCTTCCGCCATAGATGGTGTAAACCGTGTCGGTTACAGCATTGTCAAAGGTGGTGAAGGCCGTTGGTACGGTATTAACAACCGTGATGAACGAAGTTCCGGCAGCCACATCAGGCGTGGTATCATCGGCAGTCAAGGCAATTGCGGTGCTGGTAACAGCTTCGCGCTTGAGTTCGATGAATTTACCGTCAGACCTTTTCTTCAGGTAGATTTTATCACCAACAGCCGGTGTCCAGGCAGCGGTGATCAGTGAGAAGTTGCCGGCGGCGGCAATGGTGACGGCGTTGGTTGCGTTTCCGCATTTCAGGATTACTTCCTGTCCAACAGCACAATCATCAATACCCGTGATGGCGGTAGCAGCCGAGTTAGCCACGCTGATCAGGCTGGTGTGGTTGAGCACACTTGGCGTTGTGTCGTTTGCATCCATGGATACAAAGAAATCGGAGGGTTCGTCAACATCGTTGCAGAAGATCATCTGGGTAGAGTAATCGCCAGGCATTGCTGCAGCAGAAGCGTATTTACGTCCAACCATGTAAGCCCAAACGGATTCTCTCCAGTTTGACCATACTTTCAATCTCCAGTCCTGCTGCTCCATGTTGAAATTCAACATTTCGCCAGATTTATCCTCGAAGAGGGCGATATTACCTTCAACGGTCCAGATGAGCCGTTTGCTGGGGGCCATGCCCTGAATGGCAACGATTTTCACGTTAGGATATTCCTTCACGTATTCAATGCCACCTTTATAGTCCTGATTTAACCCGTAAAGGGTTTCGAGGTTGGTGTTGTAATCACTCAGGGTATCAGTGCTCATGTACAGAACCAAACGTCCACTGTCGCGGAGAACTTCCGGGATCAGCTTGGTTCCATTCTTCACATGCGATGCGATGGTGGAAGGGGTCCACTCTCCGAGGTTGAAAGCCTGCATTTTGAAAGCAGCGAGCTGGATCTTGATAAACTTCAGGATACCATTCGAAGCCTGCAGGGAGGTACCGGCCACATTGGCGGTGGGGTTCTTACGAACGCCACGAACACGGCGCTGTTCCTGCTCATTCTTGAGTTTTTTGCCGGTTTCAACCAGAATATACTCAATGAATGACCATTTCATTGGCGATGATCCTTCGCGGTTCAGGTAACCGATCCAGCTTTTTTCAAGCTCTTTCAGTTGTTTGAACTCATGAGCGAACATTACATCGTACATGGTGAGGGTTTCCGGCTCAAACTTGTAGCCACCTTTAACCACATTTTCGAAGGTACTTCCCAGGGAAGTGCTGTCTGCCTGAGAGAAATCATCGGTAAGGAACATGTTCACCAACACGGCCTGATCCTGGTACCCACTTTCGAGCGGGAAGATGGCGGTGAGTGATGGCAGGCTCATCAAAAATGACTGAACCCGGTCCTGTTTGCGGATACGGTAATATTCGCCCAGGTCAGATCCCAATGAGGAATAGTCGAGCGATGAAGCTGCACGGGGCGAAGACATTTCGATTCCGTGGCGGGCGGCGATCGATGCATAAGCCCTGCGGTTGTAGCCGTGGGCATCGTCGATGGCAAAGAATGGCTGGTTTTCACCATACAGGTGCGTATCCTGCCCGGATGGCACCCAGTTTTTGGGATTGTTTTTCATAACAGGATTTGGGTCCGGATCTGCTTCCGGTTTTTTGGTGAGTGTGGCAATGATGCCATCTTTCTCGGTGATGATATCCGCGAGCTTATCTTTCGCAGCTTTTTCAGCAGTGAGTTCGCGTTGAGCCTGCTGTTTTTCTGCCTCGATTTTCAGGTTTTCTTTTACTAATGCCTCCAACTTGATATGCAATGCAGCAAACATGTCCTGAACTTCTTTTTCGTCCGTGGCATTACCCTCCGGATCATTGGACAGCGCAGAAACGAACTTCTTAGTGAATTCCTCACCGAGATTTCCCTTCAGCTTTGTCAATTGTTCCTCGGTAAGCGATACTTTACCATCCGGGTCTTTGGCAAAAGCCTGAAGACCGAGGAATGCCAGGACGGTAATCATGAATTGTTTCATAGGTTGTTTTTAAAATTTATGGATTTCGATTGATTAATAAGTTTATTGGCAAGGCCTAATTCGTAGACTTTGATAAGCGCATTTTGCATGGTGGTGATCTCGTTGATCAACCCAAATGACTGGGCCTGTGCGGCGAAATAATCAGCACCGGTGAAAACCTCAGATTCAGCCGGTATGTTCAGATTATTCTGAATAGCCTGGTGAAAAATGCCATTGACAAAATCAACCCGGTCAAGGATCAGTTTTGTTTCGCCTGTTTCTTTGAAAGCCCTCCAAACTTCATCCTTCCGGGTGGCCAGGGTGGCGTATATATCGGTGATCTTGATTCCGATCTTTTCCAGCAATACGGCATAATCCTCAATGGATGTTTTGGTACCGATGCTGCCGATGATGTCCATTGGCGAAGTGGCAATACGGTAATTGGTTGCCGAGATCACCCACATGGCAGCGGAAGCGGCCATGCCCATCACCACCGAAACGGAAGGTTTTGATAATCCTTTAATGGTGTTGGCCAGAACGTCAATCTGGGAAACCATCCCGCCGGGGGAGTTTACTACAAATAAGATTGAGTTGATGCGTGGATTTTCTTCGGCCTCATGGATCAGTTTCATAAGATAAACACTGTCCCATGAGCAAATCACACCATCAATAGGAATAACAGCCACAGAATTGTCAGCGATATCCGGATCATAGAGGTGGCACCATTTTACAGTTTCTATTTTCTTTTCCGGATTAGACCATCCAAAGACATAAGGCTTTGGCCCATCTGTCGGTTTGGTTAGGATATCCTGTCCTTTAATGAAGGCGATGAGCACCGGTAAATAAGAAATGGCCGTATCCTGACGGATCAGCCATTGGGCACCAAGAATGGAGAATATGCGATTTAACATAGCGGTTATTTAAGAAGCCACAATATTATATAGGTATGTACCGGTTGTAAAGGACTGAAAAAGGCCCTATGTGGTGAGCCAGCAAGCCCGGTAAATGGCCATGCACGAAAATTCAAGGGTTGATCCGGATCCTTTGGCCGAGAACTGCAATAGCTGTGTAAGCTTCGCACCATTGCCGATATCGCCCATTAATTTGGCGGTTGAATCGTGGAATTGAATTTTTACCAGGCTTGGCCGGTTGAGAATTGCATCGAGCGAAGTGAGATTACCATCTCCATCACCAGGGAAAAGAAACCTCAGTGATTGTTCAATCAGCTCTCCGGCTTCTGCGTCTTTTGGTTTCTCGATAAACTCTGCACTACCGGGAGTAAGGTAAATCTCCTGCCATGCCTTTCCGGTTTCGAAGGTAACCGACCGGTGGAACCGGTCGGATGAATTTGCGATCGCATCGATATCGGTAAGTGGTGCAAAATATATTTTGCACACCGTTGGGATCAAAGTTGTGTTTTTTGGGATGGTCATAATTAAGTCTTTTTACGGTTAAAATATCATGTGAATATCAATGCCAATTACTCCGAATGTGACACATGTGAAACCTGTGAAACCGTTGGAACTATCGGACTAACAAGGCCTTTAACTGACGTATTTATTCTGTTTCTAAATAACCTACGTTTGTACCTGAGATTCACGTATCTATAGAAGTCTTTTTGTAAAAAATCCCAACAATCTTGTGAAAGATCGTATTTTTCTATAAAAATTTCCAACGCATCCTGTTTTTCGATGCCATTTACGATAAGTTGAGACACTTCTGAGCGAAATGTTATTTTGAAAAATTTCCGAAGTTCTTTAACGAAAATTTTTTGTTTTAATGGTGACAGATAATTGTTGTACACAACGTTTTTTGTTTCAAAATAAGGCAGCTGGATCCACAGCGTTGCCGGACCGTAATCGGGCTGTTGAAAATCCAATGGAGGTTTATCCAAAAAAACGTCCAGTAGATTCAGGAAGTGTGAATTCTTTGGGAAATTGATCGGCAAATTGCCCCACAACGAAACGGCGAATCTCACCAGGTAAGCATCGCATTTAACTCGAATAATGATGTCAGATGGCATAGAGTAAAGTTATTTGGGTTAGTACTGGGATTAAAGGTCTATTGTTTTGGTTTTTTCATTGGTGGCAATGGCGGGTTTCTCATTTTGGGAACTCCGTACTTATTCTCGGGAAGATGATCGCGTGTTGGTAAGCAACAATGATTAAGAAATTTTATCCATTGATATTCTGCGCATTCTGTCGCTTCTTTAAAAGATTTGAAGTTACTTTTATAAAATGGATGGTCAGTTGATTTTACTGGGAAAAACATGCTTAAATGATAAAATAAAGAGCCTGCCTGATCTTCAATCCGGTTTATCAATGCTATTTTAATTGATCTGTACATCGCTATTCTTGCCCATCTTCCTTTTTCATCTGATTTTTCGGTAAATGAATACCTTGGAATCCAAGAAATCTCTGCTGCTAAGATTGAGTAATCAATTATTGTCTTTTTTTCGTTCATTATTTGTATATTTTATTTTCCATAAAAAAACAACCAGTGGCAAATTCAGCTGCAAGCGCATATCCAGTTAGGTCATCACCGATGTCACGTAACTTTTTAGCATTAAATAAAATATCATCTTTATTAATTACTTCGATTGCATTTGTTTCAATGAAACGCTCAACGATTTCTTTTGATGTCATTTCATGAAGTAATTTCTTGTTTTCGAAATCACGAATGAACGCTGCGAATGTTTCTAAATTAGCTATATCCATTGTTTTTTTAACTATTAGATAATTTTGACAATTTTATATTTCAGCCAGTTTATTTATTTCGCTGAAATGTCTTTGATACAATCGAATTGTTTTTTCAAGTTCATCTATTTTGGTTTTTTGTTTATCAATATAGTACATGATTGCTTGATCATGTTTACTTGCTGTTAAATTATTGATAGCGTCTAATGCAGCGTACCATTCCGGATCGTGAATTGCTAAAGCCATGTTCCCGTGGCGTTTGAGGCACATCGATGCGCACAAAGGTTGCGCTTCCAACGGTTTGTTCTGTTACTTTACCGGCGATGCGTTGATGTCCGAACAGTTCTACGACTGCATTTAATTCGAGTTTTTCAGTGTTCATTTTTTCTCCTTTCTTTCATTTATTTCGTTTGTCCTGATGCACCGATAAGCCTTTACCGGGTATAAGTCATGATCTTCAGCCACCATGAAGTCGAGGCCGATGGTAAGGATGTTGCCGTTTTTGTCAACGCATAGGATCTTCTGATCCAGGCGAAACCCGCCTATTCTGGATTGCGCCTTATTTATCCATTCCCGCTTGTTATGGAAGGTGGTTATCTCTTCCACTTGAATTTCGATTGTCATTTCTTTTCCTCCTTTTCTTTGTTGGGTTCAATTTCAAGTAGCTTAAAGGCAATGCTCCTCATATCTGCGAGGTGTTTATCCTGGGCAATGATTTTCCCCTGGATCAGGTTTTCATTTTCGGTTACGATATGCTGCTTGGAAGCATACTCAACCATGAGCTTGAGGAACACATCAAAAAGCCGGGTACTCATCTTCATGAAGGGCTTTATCCTCCCCGTTGCATCTTTTACGCCGCCTGAGCGGATAAAAGTATCCGATTCGTGCCTCATGATACCTTGAAACGCAGGATCATCAGAGTGAGTGGTATAGAATACATCTGTGTTTGACTGTTCATCGACAAACCACACATCAATAGTGAGGTCGTCAAAACGTTGATTTACGTATAAGTTCATGTCGGTTTATTTTTAAATGTTAGTTAGAATGTTGCAGTTATAAGTACATTAGGGTCAAGAAAGAGATTCCTTCCTGACCCGTTTTGTTACTTCTTCAATTCTCCCATTACTCCTCTGTTCATTCGATCACAGACCCTTTCCTTACAGGCATCCAAAAACATTTGAAGACCAGCAATCATCTTTTTATTCTGTGGTGATGGGAAACGATTGTTTAGTTTCACGCACCTATCCATGAGGACAAGTGCAAGCTGTTCAGACTGCAATCCTGGTCTCATTTTACCGTCATTTCTCTTATAAACAAAGCTCACTTGATCTTCCTGATCGAGATAGATTGGTTTCTGAGTTTCAGGATCAAATCCCATTGACAGTTTGCAGAAGTAATTATGAGCACCCCCGTAAATGTCTTCTGAATCATTTACCCTGATGGTTTTTTGCTCACTTGGGAAAACTGTTGCATCTATAATTTTATCCATTTAATTATTTTTTCCTGCCCCTAATGTGTCAGTAACAGCAAGCTAACACATCGAAGCATTGTTTTTATTTGATTATGGCCATGCTGTTACTGGCCGGTTCATTGTGCACAAGTTTACAACTGCGATTTTCGTTAATCCTGTTGTTTTTTGCCGTGTCGGCAAGGTTTACACTGCATAATATTGCATAGGTGAAGGCTGGCATTCGTGTTCGTGTTCGTATAGTTGTAATTCGAATTCGAAAAATCGAACCTGGAACCGGAGGAAAGAACTGACAGCTGGGCAGCATACAACCTTGGAATTTGGGTTTACAATTTCATATCTTTCCATAGGTCATCAAACTGATCCTTGATGTAATTAGATTTCTCCTCTGAATGTGTGCAAAGGCGAAGGCCGGCATCCGCGTTCGCGTACGTATAGCCGTAAACCGAATGCGAGAAATCGAACCCGGAACCGGAGGAAAGAAGATAATGGTATACCTCATAACGTGGTTGCAACTTGCCGTTTTTCACAGGCATCCAGCCATCATTAATGGCGAGATAAACGATCTCAAGTTTATACCTTGCAATGATGTCCTTTGCATGGACATCTTCGAGGCCTGTAATACCAGGTAATGTAGCCAGCATATTCAGTTTATAGCAGGCATCTTCGAACGATTTGATTGTTCTGAAATCAAATACAGGCTTTGCTTTTTCTGTTGTTTCGTTGTAGAAATCCTCATAGGTTTTTAATCGGTCTGTTATTTTTTCTGAAAATGTTCCAGCTCCAAAGGCGTTGATCAGTACCTGACGAAACCATTCAGGCGTTGATTTGAATTGTTTTTTGGCTTCTGCCTTGTCAAGTTTTAATGTTGCCATGTTGCTTTTATAAGGGTTAATATTAAAAATAATGTTCCACTGCAGGCCTCTCCCGCTTGATGGGGATTTCCTTTTTAATTTTTTCTAATTTTTGTTTTAATTCATCTGGGTTATAATGCTTCTCAATTACCTGATTAACAGTAAGCTGTAACAAGTTGCGAGGCAGGAACAATATCAGGTACCACCACAGGAGCTGAATCAACTGGCGCCGGATCAGCGACCATGGTTGTTTTCCCATAGTTCTGCTGAATGATGGCTGCTGCGGCCTGCTTTTTTAATGCTTGTTTGACATTATATTTCAGGTTTTTGGCCTTTGTTGCACATTTCTTAGAACAATACTTTATTTTCGGTTTTTTGTCAAATTTATTTCCACATACGGGACATATATCTTCCGTTAACTCCTGTGGTTTCATGCTCGATGGCCGGCACTCCTTTGAACAATAAAGATTGTTTTTATTCTCTTGCTTGAAAGGTTTATTACAAGTTGGGCACACGATTGTTTCAGATGGTACTTTGTAGTTCTTGTGGCAAACCTTTGAACAGAATGTTTGATCTTTACGTTTTTTGATAAAAAGTTTATTACATCCCGGGCATACAATAGATTGAACACCTACAAAATCATATAGCTTAACAGGCTTTTTTGATTCAGTTAATACAACTTCAACTGCTTTGAATTTGTCGGCCTGCGAATCGATACATGCCTGAATCTCCTCTTCTGAATTCATTTTTAATGCACGAATGTTCACATTGCGTTGAAACAATTCTTTCTCGGGTTCAGGTGGTTGCTGAGCAGTTGTTTCAATTTTAAAATCTTGAAGTAAGCAATGAAATACCTGGCGCATTTCATCAAGTGTTTCAAACTGGAAAGAGAGGTCGATTTTCATAATTTGCAATTTAATTAACGTTTAATGCAACTTTATTGGCGTTTTGTGTATGATTATTGGTATTTTTTGTGTCATTTTGAGTGTCAAGTTCAGAAATGACTTCATTCAACATTGCCAGTCCATGTTCCCATGCCGGAAGCATCCAGGGCATTTTACGATGCTTTACATAAACCTCTCCTTTTTCAACCGCGATCAGATGTTCGTATGCTTCTTTACGATTTTGGCGTGATGATGCCGGTAATGAGCGGAAGAATTCCTTGATGTCCATATAATTATTCATATCTGATTTATCTTTTTACAAATACCCTTTGATCGTTAATGAAGGGTATGAGAAATGTTGATTTTAAATTTTCCGAAACTTTGTAAACATCATAATGCTCTGTTTTAACTCTTTTGATCAAAAATTCCATCCTTAAATTCAACCTTCCATTGAGGATAAAATCATGGATGGTTGCCAGCCGATATTCATCTGGCAATTTGTCATAGTATGGCCATCCATTTTGATCAGTTTTCAATTTTTATTTTATTTTAGTTTGGCGGTAATTTACCGTTCCAACGTTCCAACGTTCCAACAAAACACTATTTTATAGCTTAACCAACTGAATATTAGCACATGTTTGTTTTGATGCATGTTCCAACGGCTGTTGGAACGGCAAAATGGTTCCAACAGAATTTAAAAAAAATGAGAAACGTGTTCCAACAGGTTCCAACAAAAAAACAACGTTCCAACACAGAGACAAAAACATAAAATACAGAAATAGAACATTATATATTTTTATATGCGCTTTTGTTGGAACGTTGGAACGTTGGAACGAACTTTTACCGTAGAGATTTTTAGTTTTATTTTCAGAATGGCAGGTCATTTTGAAGATTTTTGGGTTGCGACAAATTGTCAGACATGTTCATGTTCAATGATGTTTGATCTGCAATTTTTATTCTTTGCAGGTCAATGCCCATTGCCTCGATGACTTTATAATCCAGGGCAACGCAACTGGTATTGCGCTCTCCTTTTTCGATGATTCTTTGATTTGTGCCGGTGATAGGATCAGATCTCCATGATTCGGTCTGGTATTCGAACCGGTGTGATTTAATCTGGCCGATGTATGAAGGATGATCTTTAAGATACGCACGAAGGGAAGCCAGTTTTAAACTCTCGGTGTTATGCATTTTCTGATAACTGACAATGATATCGTTGATGATGATCCAAAGAATTTTTTTAGGTTCGCCATTCCAGTACAATTCATCTGTTTCAGTTTTGGATATCTGGACAGTTACTCTTGTTTCCAGTGAAATATCGAATTCCCTACCGGATAGAATCCTTCCCTGCGCATATTCCATTCCGATAAAATTGAAAAAAAGCGCCAGCCGGTTGCTGGTACTCAGCTCTTCGCTTTGCCTGGTAATTTGTCGTTTGGCATCCTCATAGAATTCGGAAAATTTGAAAGGTAAAGGCAAATCCTTTACAAAATCCTCCCATAGTTTGGACACGGCAATAAACAGGCTCACCGTATTGATTATACGGGTTTGATAGGTGCCTCCTTCAGCCTGAATATCTTTCTTTACCTGCTTTTGGGCATCGCGCATATAGGCTGCAAAGTGTTTATGCACGATCGGTTTTCTGCGGATGATCTCCAATACTATATTGCTTAGTCCATCACGCTCCCGGTCCTTTAAATCTGTGTACATAAGTACCTCCTCGTTGGTCCAATCATCTTTTTTGGGAACATGTTTTAGCACCACCCGGTTACCCAGGGCGCCATCGTCGCGCTCAGGCCCTTCCTGACCCAGTAAAACAAGACTGCAGAGAATTTTAGAAACATCAATGTCCTTGCTGGTGGCATCTTTGCGCTTTTGCTTTCCTTCGCCATCATATACAGAAGCTTTCAGCCCCTGGAACTTGATATCTGATATCTGGTAATCATTGTACTCTTCGGTGATCACCGGGATGTCGCAGAAGCGTTCCATGGTGGTAAAAAATGCAGCATCGGTACCAGAGTTCAGGTTGAACAATGGTGCGCCATACATGAATGGAGCGCGGATGCTTTCGGCAATTCTTGATTTACCAGACTCCGTTGGGCCAATGAAAAACAGAGCCGTAAAAAATCGTTCAATGGGGAATATGGTGCTGCGGTTTGCAGAAAGGATGGTGAAAAGTAATGCCCACATGCCGTTGTTGTTGTACTGATAAACCTTATGCATCAGGGTTGACCATTCGAGCCATGAGGTGCGCTGATCAGGCTTGTACACCAGGAACCGGTCATATTGGTAACGGTCGCTGTCGGAGCGACGATCCTTGTAAATTTTGCTGAACGCCGGTGAGTAATAGGTGACATTTTTGAACTTTACCAGACCAAGTTCATCAACTGATGTGAAATGGTTATCGGCAATGATGCCATTTGAAAAAGCGAAAAACTGTTCCTGTTGCCATCCGAAGGTGGAGAATTCCCAGCATTTAGGGAATTGCAGGGCATTACTTTCCATTATCTTCTCATGATGGTACTGCTTGCCATTGCTGAAGATGTAACCACCAACATTCCACAGGAACTTCTTGAATTGTGATAACTCGACCTGATCTGAACTTTTGAATTCAACATATTCGGCGGTGTTCAACTCGCTGTGGAATAGTTCAACGATTCTTTTATTCTTATTAGGATCGTCATCGTACACCTGAAACAGCGGTTCGAGGTAAAAGTTTCCCACCTTTACCAGGGTATTATCCAGGGTACGGAAAACATAAAATATTTTATTGCCGGTTTTGTTCTGTGCCGGGAAGAAACCATACCGCTGAAAAAACTGCTGATCAACGTAATCTGGCAGGTGGGCAATGTCGAAAACAAACTGCTGATCATCGATCACTACCTGTTCCTGCTGCTGAACAGCCAGGTTCTTACGCTTCTCTACAAATGGGCGCAAAACCTTTGAAAAGGATGCGGCTGGCAGGTTGAACTTCTTGGCAATTTCATTGGTTTTGATATGGATGATGGTATTGTCGAGCTTTGACAAAAACTCGGCAACCATTTCCACAAACTTCTTGGATCGCTTGGTGTCGGGCTGACGCATTAAACGATAGGCCAGTCCGCGCACGTAGAAGTCGAGAAAGTCAATGTAAACTGCAGCATCAGGATCATCGTTATCATCAACGGCAGCAATTTCACGCACTTCAACCCTGAAGCCCTGTTCTGTGAGCAACCGGCCGGCTTCGGTAAGCGGTGATTCAACATCATTGTCATCTACCACATGCGTGAGCCCTTCCACTTTGACATTTTTTGTCAACTTAGCCAGGCGAAAAATATCATCTTTTTTGAGTAATCCATCCGGAAGGCTGATGGTGTTTTCCTGACCTTCGGCGTGACGGGCAACCACAGCGCCGGGAGATGCCAGCAATATGGCAAACCCTTTTTCCCTGATCGATTCCTCAGAAGCATCGAGGCCAAAGAATCCCGCTTCTTGGTGCTCAATAGCCGGAAGATGTTTCTTCACGGTTTTTACCAGGTCATCACGGTTTACATCCAGTTTACGGGAGATGTCGCTCAGCAGGTACCCGCGTGTTTCTTCGTCGGGCATGAGCGAAATTTGCGAAACAAGTTCTTTGACCAGGCGTGCCTTCTGCAGCGGATCCTGATCAAGCTGTTCTTTCACCATGTCGATGCGGAATGACACGATATCCTTCCGGTTATCTTCGATGAAGTTTGCCAGGGTGGCGGCGCCATATTTGCGCACATACGAATCCGGGTCTTCATCCCCGGGAAGTACTACCAGGTAAACATCCATCCCCATCTGCAATGGGATTTTGATATTTGAAATACTTGCCCTCACCCCGGCGATATCCCCGTCGTAAACGATCGTAAGGCAATTGGTGAGCGATTGGATCATTCGACACTGATCTTCGCTCAGGGCGGTTCCTGAACCGGCTACCACGTTCTTGATCCCGGCCAGGTGCCAGCTGATCAGGTCCGTTTGACCTTCAACCAGCAGGCACTCGTTTTCTTTCATGATATCCCGTTTGGACTGGAATAGTCCATACAGGAATTTACTTTTCTTGAATACATCGGTTTCGGCGGTATGCAGGTACTTGGCTTTATCCTTCTCTGTTACGAGCAACCTTCCGGTAAAGCCAATCACCCGACCTGAACGGTCTAAAAACGGGAAGATGATGCGTTTATGAAACGCATCGTAATAATGGCCTTCGTCATTTTTCTTGATCAAGCCGGCGGCCAGCAACATATCATCGGAGTACCCGGCCTGATGGGCAGCCCGCATGAGGTCGTTGCCGGTACCGGCGTAGCCGATGTTGAACAGGTCGATGGCTGCAGCCAGCTCCCGCTTCATGAGATATTCAAGCGCAGGTTTATTTTTCTGAAGGTTGGCGGCAAAATATTCTACGGCCCATTTCAGCACCGCGAATATCCCATCACGGCGCTTTTCGTTTTCAGAATACTCGGCATCGTTTCCATTGAGGGAAATGGTGATCTCGTATTTGCCGGCAATGTAGGTAAGCGCTTCAACAAAGCTCATGGCCTCATGTTCGCGCAGGAACTCAATGGAGTCGCCCGACCTTCCGCAGCCAAAACATTTGTAGATACCCTTCACCGGGTTCACCATGAAGCTCGATGTTTTCTCGTGGTGGAACGGGCAGCAGGCGGTATAATTTACACCCTTCTTTTTTAGCATTACGAAATCGCCAACGATATCGGCAATTTGGGCGGCATCTTTTATATCTTGGATGTTGGAGATCACTGGGAAGGGTGTAAATAGGTTTACGATTCTATTTGATGGGTATCGTTTAGCGGAAGGCTTAACTGGCAAAACCGTGAATCCATGTAAAGTTTCACGTTTGTTTCTACGCGTTGAATTTCCCTGCCGATGGTTGAATACAGGTTCTTGAGTTTTTTCAACCGCTGATAGTCAACTTTTATTTGTTGCTCTTGCTCATAACTTCCATAGATGAAATCGAAAACGAGCGATTGATATAGAATAAACTTTTCGCGTAGGTGATCAACAATGGTATTCGCATTGATGATCTGGATCCACCGGACAAATCCTTTTTTGCTCAGCAAAACCCGACCATTTTTATCAATTTCGCCTAAATCTGTAGACTTTTTCCCCACCAGTTTATTGGTTTGAGACAAGACTGTACTGTTTTTTCCGTACAGTTTGCCTAAAATTGGATCGTTTTTGATCTTAGTGTACTGGTTTTTCACATCCAGTTTAAAGAAATCGCAAACTGGTTTTATCCAGATATTGCTATTTTGAAACCTTATCGTTTCAGTGAACATTATTAATTCAGTGTTTTCCATGATTATTTATTTGAATTTTTAATTTTTGTTCCACCCCCGGAATCGAACCAGGGAGAAACCATTATGAACTAATCTATACTTCAATTAACCTTACGCAACATTACTTCACATGACTTAACCTCACATTACTTGACACCACCTCACCTTACTCCATGGAATAAAACCCATCCTTTATTTTTGTTCCACCCCTGGAATCGAACCAGGGATAAACCATTGTGAACTGGACCATACAAAACCTCACATTACAAGACCCAACGCAACAGGACAATACTTCACATTACACTAAAGAACTTACTTTTTGTTCCACCCCCGGAATCGAACCAGGGGAAAACCATTGTGGGCTTCACAGTACAATACTAGACTACACTGAACTTTTCTACACTTTACTTCACAATACTTAGAACGCTATATAATTAATTATTAATTTCATTGATTTCATCCAACCTGAACCTGCCGAATGGGCCGTTATTGGTTGGCCGGTATGAACCGATTCCAACATTATTACCGGCAAAACCCAAAATCTGCTTTACCATATTCATGGAGATGGTGTCATTATCAACCATTAATGTAAATGATGCATCCCAGGTTGACCATTTAGGGCGCACGGTGATCACCCTGGCTTTCACGTTCCTGTTTACCGCGGAACGCTTATCTATTTCGTCATAATCGGGCATTACCACCTGGTACGGATCAACCTGGAACATTGCAGCGACAGTTGATTTCATCGATTTTGTTTGTGAACCGACTTTCCCCTTAACAAAGGTGCCTGCTGCTATAAATGCTCCACGCAGGTGATCAGCCGGGATAAAACATTTACCGGAGGAGTTTCTGTAACAATGATACTCTGCCCTCACTGCATCCTCTTTCGAAACATCAGGATTTGTGATAACAAGGTTGTGTTGTTTTTCCCAAATATCGAGCTTGGTATCATCCATCCGGTGCTGCATGTATGGAGAAATTCCGGTAATCTTTACTTTAAATGCTTTCATCTCTTTTTTTGTTTTAATTGTGAATAATTGATTGTTAATTAATAGGTAATCTCAATAAATCTCATCTTTCAATCGGTAATATTTTGCATCTGATATCTCATATCCATCGAATGGAAGGAATTCAGCAGCCGGTCGGCCTCTGGACGCTTCAACGGTTTCGCTTGCTGCCTGGACAGCCTTTTGTTTTGCTTTTCGAACGTCGTAAAATTTCAACTTTGTGAAGGTGAGAACAGAAACCATTCGTTTTTCAAAGTCGATTTTTTCTTTGGCGTAAAGCTTTTTAAACAGGGCGATAAATTCGTAAGCGCTGTAGCCTGAATCGAGCCTTGCATCCTGTTCGCTGATGTTATATAATAGGAGGTGTTTGACTTCAACGAGTGTAGCATACGCAATATGACCCCGGTTTAACAGGATGCAGTAATCTTCGCCTTCATGCCACCGGTTTACATCCTTTGGGCGGATGCTGATAAAACTGCTACCAGTGAGTTTGTTGTTCCAATTCCTTGAGAAATTTATTTCGTTTCGCATAGTACCAGAGTTTCTTTTAATAAACATTCTTTTCTTTCCCTTGTAATGTACATTCTGAACCCGTTTTTCATCATTACCTTATTCATCATTTTAGCCAGCGTGGTGATATCCTTAATGGTGAGATGGTAGAAAGACACATCTTCTTCCAATGAAGCCTGTATCAAGGCATATTGGATCACCTCAGTTTGGTTTTCGGGTATCAATGGTATTACGGTTTGGTTGGAATGGGCTTTGATGGTGATATCTGTACCCTGTCATCAGGTTTTTGGAAATCGTGCAACGTGACAATTTTGTTGCGAAAAAGGTAGATCAGGTATTGCGCTCTGGCTTCTACTTCGCTCACGTAGGTTTGCCAGTTATCGTGCCCCAGTTGAACCTGAAAATAGGTAGATAAGAGTTTGATCAGCTTCATTTCATTGAAGAGTCCGAAGGGCATTATGTGACCAATTTCGGTTAAGTTGTAGGCCGGGTACCCTTTTTTGAAAGGCTCCAGTTTGTTTTTCAGGATGTAGGTTTTATTTCCCGGGATGAATTGCCAGTACATACTGGCTTTCCAATTAATACCCAGTTGGGAGATTGTTTTTGACGTTTGCGGGCTGGTGTAGTTGAGTTCTTTTTTCATGGCAGTTACCCGTTTATGTGTTGGTCAATACATCCTCTCACTAAAGAGGCTTGGTGAATCAACTCATCCAGTGTTGCAATTTTTGCACGGATGTGCAATGTTTCGTCATCTTCATCTGCAACAGACAAAAATTGTTTCAACTTTATATCAAGCCTACTTCTCAGCATATTGTATGCTGAAATTGTGATATCAAGATGCGGGTAACTCATTAATGAAAATGTTGTATTGCTCATATCCTTTTTTTTTACCTGGCGAGGTCGGTTATAATTTCTTCTTGTTGTTCTTGTTCGAGTAAATCTTTATGACTTTGTTTTGATTTTTGAACAAGCTCCCTGCTTTTTATGTGCAGGGAGCCTGACATTTTTAGCTGAAAAACGTTAAGCTCAAATTCTTTCCCGTTTTAAGCCATGATTGAGTTGGTGGGTGAACGGATCATGGTTTTGTTTGCCGGCAGGCTTTCAACCGAATCCGTGGAGTTTTTTTCCGTTCCGGTTACCTGAGCGCCGAAATCAAACAGGTCGAGTTGGGTTGGATCCGGAGTTTTCGGTCCGTGTTCAATGATGTTCATGTTAAAGCAAATTATTTTGGTAGGCGTAAGCAGTGATCCCGGCTTTGGAATGGCAGCCAATTTTCTTTTTAATGTTAGTGCTGTGTACTGCCATGGTATTAAGAGCAATCCCAAGCATGTCGGAGATCTGTTTATCGAGCAGATCACGGGCAATTAACTTTATGATTTTAATTTCAGTTGGAGTAATCTTTCCATTTTTAACCAGTAACGGCTGGCAAATGATTCCTTCAAACTTGCATATGCCACGTTTCTCACAGTTAACATGCTCATGAATGATAACACCATCGGCAGTGAGATCAGCCTTGTTATCGAAGTTTCCGAAATTGCAGATTGCCCATTGCTTGAGTTGATAAATGGGATTTGTAATTCCAAGTTGATTTTCAATGGCATTGAGAGCCCTTGGATGGGCATCAAGATCATCACGCAGTATATTCAGTTGGAGAACATCCAGTTCTTCAAATGAATGTTTGCCTTGGTTATTCATGAAAAAAACATTGTCATTTTCTTCATAGAATTCATAATTCCCTTCAAGGGTACCTGCTGGGGCGTGGGATGTTTGCATGGCTACAGAAGTTTAGCTGTTCCGGTAAAAAGGTCGGCCACTTCGCGAAGCTCACGCTGATCGAGTTGTTTAAAAGCAATGCCGAGACGGGCCTCTGCTGCTTTCAGTTCTTGCCATTCTGTAAATGCGGTATTTTCATTGAGGGAAGTAACCAGTTCACTTATGCGGGCTTTGGTTTTCACTTTTGCTGTGAGAAGTTCATGACGGTGGGTGATGGTACCATTGAAATGGTCGAATAGAATATTGTAACACTCACGCTTATAATCAACCAATTCTTTGGCATTGCTTTGGATTGAAAATATCCAACCGTAGATATATCTTTCCGGCATACATACCATATTTCTTCCCTGATCTCCGGGTATCTGTATTGTGTATTTACACAACACAGATGAAAGAATAGGATCATCATTCAGGTTCTTATATTGCTGAATGTAATCCACACCAATTGCCTCACATATAGGCTTTACAGCGATGTAATACACGCCATCTTTCGCGAGAAAAAGCAAAGTTTTACCGTTAAACGACAAAAATTTTACAATTGATTGTTTCATAATGTGTTGTGATTTTTTGTTACAATGCAGGGTATTTGTTTATTCTGTGGATAATTCAAGAATCTCATTTTTAAATGAATCTATTTTTAATTTTTCTTCCTTTGAGAGTTCAATTGCAGCAAGGATTATTTCATCACGATGACGTTGACCGTACAAAACAGAGCGTATATAACTTTTAGAAAACTCATAATTCAAATAACCCTGTATTTTTTCAGCCCACTTATCAGGAAGTGCTTGTATCAATAATTTCAAAGATTGCTTATCTAATTTTTGCATAATTGATTTATACTATTTCTTATAAAGTGTTTATGTGTTATATTTGTATTAAATGTGTGGCAAATATAAGATAGAAATATCATTTGTCAACTGTTTTTATCATATATGTATGATATTTATATCTGGTCTAATTATAATAGGGGATTAATAATATGGACTATAAGAAGTTAAAAGAAAAGATAATTTCATCACATGGAGAGATACAAATCTTCTTTGAACAGGAAGGCAAAACTGTTAAATTTTCTGAGGGGGGATTTTATCAGGCGGTAAGGAATGATTCTTTAAAAATTTGCAAACTAGAGAACATATCGAAAGCGCTTGGTTTGCCTATGTCCTATTGGTGGGAGGACAATGAATCTTTAAAGATTAATGATTATAAACAGGACTATGGGATTAAATTGATTAAGTCACTGGAGAAAAATATTGAAATCTATGAGAAAGAAATAGATTATTACAAAAAGGAATTACAACAACTAAAGGCTATAAACCATAAAATCACATTAGAAAACGATGATTTGAAAGTGAAGTTAGGTTTCAGTAAAGCATCTGGCTCCGAATAGTAAAGTGACCCCCTCACCCCCATATCATAGGCTTAACTATTAAACTGAAAACAACTGAAAAGGTTGCAGGATTAAACAATAAATTAATGACCGAGGATCAGATAAGAATTGGCGATGAATTACTGACATATCTCAATGAGAATGGAGGATTCACAACAATGGATGGTTATCCAGTTCAGTTGGAAGAAAGGAATCATTCAGAGCAGGATTACAATGTGATAAAAAGGGAATTGATAAGGAATGGATTAATTGAGGAAACAAATGAGCAAACGCGTTTATGGATAACAACTGAAGGAAGAGCAGCGGCCAGTATGGGATACTCCGTTTATCAGGTTTATCTTCACAATAAAAGAAATGACAAGGATTACCTGGAACATAGTTCATCAGTTTTAGCCAGGTGGCAACGCAGGTTATTCTGGCCAATGGCTGTTTGGTCTGTCTTATCAATACTGGGAGGACTGCTCTATATCATTTGGCAAGTATTAAAATGAACAGTATAATTTGAGTTAGTGCAGTCAATAGACAAAATGCCATCATGGGCCAGAATGCAATAATCTCGATATTTTTCCAAAGCAATCCATTTTTCCTGAGTGCGAGCAATTTATTCAGCAGTTTCATAAAAATATGTTTAGGCAAATGAACGCTAAAAACAAGCTATATTAAAGGACATCATTATCAAAACTGAAAAAAAAACTGAAAAAAAACAGCCGAAAAAGCTAAGAAGTTCTTTGAAAAATGGGTTGTAACGTATTGATTGATAGTAGTGGGTTTTGGGCTTGAAGGTCCTGTCCCCGCTACTACGAAAGTCAGCAAGTTAGCTGACTTTTTTTTTTGACCTTAATTCGTTGGAGTAAGGAAATGGAGTAAGGAAATTTCATGGATTATACCCTATCATGACCTTTTCCATCTCCATCAATGATCGTTTTGCCTGGTCATTGTTGATGAAAATGGAGAAGCGGTAATCGGAAACGTTTGTTTTGGATGCCATAATTATCGTATGTAAATCCTTGTTGAATTGACAATTGCAGTTTCTGTGTAATCTTTGATGATTTGTTCAAGTTCGGGAATGAAGGACTCAACCACGGGATTGAACCATGGCTTTGGCCAGCGGTTGATGCCAGGGGTTTTTGAGGTTTTGAAAACCACCCCGCCACGCATCACATATCCGCGGCCAACTCCCTTGTGAACGAAAATCCCTTCCCGGGCAAAGGAAAAGCCAAGCCGGTATATTTCGCCAAAGTCGTAGTAATAGGTGTTACGGATATTTCTCTTCAGGTTTTTCCCGCCGATGCCATGGGCTGAAATCGAGACAGGCAGGGCGCTGCGGACTTTTTCACCCCAGGTTTTCAGCCTGTCGTTAAAAGCTTCCATTTCTTCCGTAGTAAGGGAGCGGGAAAATCTTTGTGTTTTGCCAGGCTCTGTGATGGTGATGTCAAAGGGTCCTTCCCAGGAACCCTTGAATGCATCGTTTCTAACTGTCCTGCTTTGAAAAATTCTTTCCATTACACTCAT
Organism: Draconibacterium orientale; assembly: GCA_020719165.1. GTDB lineage: Bacteria > Bacteroidota > Bacteroidia > Bacteroidales > FEN-979 > CAIVAT01. The sequence continues at coordinate 49,290 of DYQT01000002.1, forward strand.
CGGAGATAATTTCCGCAATATTAACAGGCGATGGAACCGGATTAAAGGACATAAAAAAACCCGCCGGTCAGGGCAGGTTAATTTTATTAAAAACCGGCATAAGGTCAATTAATTCCTTAAGATTATCCGTTTTTCAGAAATTCAACAAACTCCTCCCGATTTGAACCAATGGTGGTCAGATTGCGTTTGACAATAAATTCAGGAACCGGATCGATATGGGTTTGAATTACTACAGGCCTTAACAGATCGCTCCTAGACCATACTTCGTGGCCTGCAGAGGTGCGGATATGTTTGAGTCCTTTGTATTCCAGGAATTCCCGAAAAGTGCGAGGAGGAATATTTTTTAGGGATACTGCCATCCTTAGCAGGATGGTAAAGAAACACGCTGATCAATCTTCTTAAACGGGAA
>DYQT01000002.1:49798-56682 GCA_020719165.1 Draconibacterium orientale
TCCTGCTAAAATCTTTATTGGTCTCCAATAATTTACTCATTTCCGGCGGCCTCATTGGTTTGGTCTTGCTATTTTTCACAATCCAGCCATGTTTGCGCAGATCATCTGCCAAGGTTTTTTTTCTGGTCGTATAGAGGAAATACTCATCAAGTACGATGTTAAACGACTCCTTGGCCTCAAGTTCCGTATTGCCATATCCGCTAAGGTCAAGCGCCGGGCAGAAAGCGATGTAGGTATTGTCCTGCTGAAAAATAATCAAAGGGAGGCTCAATTCAATTGAATTATTCTCACCAGTCCATTCGCCTTGAATAATTGCTTTTTTATTGGGCATTGAGTTTCTTTTTGAAAGGGGTTACAAAGATAGTCACGAATCAAACACATAGGCATGATGGGAATGAAAATTCTATCTTGTCATCCTGTGGTTCCTTTTACCCGTTTTATCAGGAAGGCGATTATAGCAAAGAGGATAAAAACAAAAATGATCAGAATGCCCCACCAGGGCAGTGGGGTTCTTTCGACTGTTTTTTGCTTGAGTACAACTTCTGATTTCTGATTGCGCTGGTCGTTTAGGCTCACTTCAATATTGCTCTGCTCATTTCTTTGTTGCTGCTGGTTTGAAAATTCCTTACGGTGAATGGTCCTTTCACCCTTTACCAAAACATCAACAGGCTTTTCAGAAACTTTTCCATCTACCACCGGCCATATGCGAACCACGGTATCAAAGCTCTCATTAACCTCAGTTTCAGCAGTGGTGTTGATTTCTGTTTTGATTTCAGTGGCCATGTTTGCTTTTGTCTCTTCTGACACCTTCACCAGAGACTCTTCTTTGGCAAGTTCCTGGTGAACCTGCCGGGTGGTGGTGCATGATTGCATGGCCAAAAAAAAGATTATCGCGGCAAACAATATTAATTGCCAATCCTTTGGAAAATGATCGTTTGTTGTGGTCATAGCTCAGAATTTGAATTTTAATTCTCCGTGAAAATACAGCCAGCACTCGGCACGCCTGCGCCGGATCAGCCCTGCATGAGGCTTTCCTCCTGCCAGGCGCCAGCGGCAAAACTGGGTTTCAATGCCTTGATCCTCTGGGTTTTTATTGATGATCTTCAGCAGGGTTGAGTTTTGAAAGGCCAGTGCTATAGCAGCTATAGCGTTTTTTAGTGTGTTGGCATCAAGAATCAATCATAATGGCACCGCCGGTGAATTCATCACCCAGGGCGACATTGAGTTTATCCACCGCATCAACAAATCCAAGAACAGCCTCTTTGGCCATCCTTAGCAGGATGGTAAAGAAACACGCTGATCAATCTTCTTAAACGGGAAATTGTTGAAGATCCTGCTAAAATCTTTATTGGTCTCCAATAATTTACTCATTTCCGGCGGCCTCATAGGCTTGGTCTTGCTATTTTTCACAATCCAGCCATGTTTGCGCAGATCATCTGCCGCTGAAAACCAACGGCGGATGGCGTTCAGACATGGAGCGCCATGAATATTGACTCAAAGCATTCCTTTCTTTCGGTCTCTTTTGCCAATCAAATAAAATGCTATGCCTTAGGTCAGGGAGGCCAGGGATCACCATTGGGAACTGTCTATAAAAGCTATCAGCCCTAATCCTGCCAGTGAAAGGATTACAATGACAAGTCCTGTTGTTGAAAACGAGCATATTCTCCTCACCATCTTTTCAATGACCGGCGAGGCGGTAATGACGTAAACCTGCGGGTTCCACAAACAGGCTGAACTGGACATCAGCCTCCTGCCCGAAGGAATTTACATTGTGAAGTTGGTCGGCGTGAAGGGCGTGCAGGTGGGGAAATTCATCAAACAATAGACGACTCAATAAAAGCAACTACTTTAACGATATCTCTGATCGATTCGGCAGACTAAAAGTTCCTTCATCAAGACTGCTGCGGGCTTGGTTAACCTTACCTTTTGATTATTGTTTTCGCCATGTCAGATGTACCATCCCTGAGCACCTTTATGATATAAATGCCCCTTGGCAGATATGATATATCGAAATTATGTTGCCGGTACATGGATACCTCTTCATGACTCATTTTTTTGCCTATACTATTATAGATATCAACTGAGATTTGTGACCCTGACCCGGATTCGTTGAGTTCAATCGTAAAAACTCCGGAAGTCGGATTCGGATATATCTTGCAAAAATTACTAAAGGGAGGAAGCTCAAGCTGCTGTACATCTGCTTGCTGCACCATTGCTGCCGGTTTTGACATGTGATTGAGGCAGTATGTTCCGCCTGAGCCAATGAGCACATGGACACCCGAACCTTGTTCAAAATGAGTTCCGGCAAGCATCCTTACGTTCTGTTCAGCTACCAGATTAACGGTTGCACCGGATTCAACGGTAAAGGTAGTGCCATCACCTCCGGTCACAATGGTTTCGACCTCTTCGTAACACCTGCGTTCACCTTCCCGCACAGTATCGTTCTGTATCAGCACGGAAGTGCAATTCCGGCAATATTCATGCGCATAGGTCTGGCTCCAGATCTCGGCATAGGTCCTGAAATAAATATAATTCACTCCATCCGCAAGGTTGAGGTTCTCTAAATTAATATCGAGCATCACCAATTTCCCCGGCGTGACGGTGATTGGTATCCCGTTGCCATAACCAGGATCGGTGCCGATAAAATACTCCGCCCGGGTGATTCCGGCAACGGGACTTACCCCCACCAGGCGCGTGTGCACCTGGCTCCAGACGGCGGACTTCGTCCTGATAAAAAGCGTATGCACCCCGGCGTTGAGGCCTTCAGCGTTTGCGTTGAAGTTCAGATCAACCACTTTGCCCGGTGTGACGGCGATGGCAGTGCCGCTCCCGAATCCCGGATCGTTGTCGAAAAAATATTCTGCCCGGGTGATGCCCGCTTCGGGACTTACCCCCACCAGGCGTGTGTGCACCTGGCTCCAGACGGCGGACTTCATCCTGATAAAAAGCGTATGTATCCCGGTCTCAAGCCCGGCAGTGTTTGCGTTGAAGTTCAGATCAACCACTTTGCCAGGTGTGACAGCAATGGCGGTGCCGTTCCCGAATCCTGGATCGGTGTCGAAGAAGTACTCCGCCCGGGTAATCGGCTGGGCCATCGTAACGGTAACAGCCAAAAGGCTCAGAAAAATGAGAACAGCTTTCATAACGCTATTCCTCCTGGGTTTTGGCAGTGATATGAACCGGGATCACATTCCCATTGCCGCTGGAAGGGATGTTTGCTTTGAAAATTCTCGGCAGCAACCAGGGCAGGCCGGCAAGAACATAGGGCATGGGGCCCCCGTAAACGCCGCAGTCATCTCCATTGAAGCCGTATCCGATGGCCGGTGAACCTGCCTTGAGTTGCCATTTTTGTTCGGTCCCGCCACTACCGGTAAAAATGTTTTCCTTAACAGCGTCATACAGGTTATCGGGAAATGTGGCATTCACAGGCTGCGACATAATGTTTCGGTCAAACGAGGAATTGGTTGAGCTGGTAAAATCCACGCAATATGTTTTGTAAGCGGCAGTTTCCCGTATCAGGATGTTGTTGAACACAGAAGCATTTACAGCGCTAAGGCCATAGTAGGTATACGCCATAGTAAAATAGATTACATTATTGTAAACATTGTGACAACCTGATGAGTTGGTTAACAAGACCCGTCCTGTTATGATGTTATTATAAACATTGCTTGATAAAAAATAGTATCCACTGATTCCGCCCACAAGGTAGCACTGTCTTATGATCAAACCCGTCGATGAACCGCTTCCTGCCACTATTCCTCCAACATAGGAACGTTCGATGATCATGTTATTGCTTCCTGATCCGAGCGTTATATCTCCAATCACGCTGACACCCATGATTTTACTTCCGGCGCCGCCGCTCTGGATCGTTAAACTGTTAATCAGCGCCGGCAAAGGATTGGCATAGGTGGAATCGCTTGCCGACAGGAAATACCCCGGTCCGATGATAACCAGACTTTTGGACAGGGTAGTGATGCCGGAGTAAGAGCCGTTTTCAAGATACACTGTATCGCCATTAAGCACCAGAACGCTGTTTATGGCATCCTGCAGGCTACTGTAATTGGCATTGATCTGCGGGTTGTTGTTGACCCGCCAGATGGTTGCATTTGAAACCAGCCAGCAAAAGCTTAGAAAAAAAATTGTAATCGTTTTCATAATGTTTGAGTTTTAGTGAATATATAGTTGCGTGTTTATTTTGCATTCTTCAGTGCCCGGGAAAAAGCAGAATCAAACAGTGCTTTACTGACCGGGTCGGCATATTTGTTCTCAAAATCAGACTTCAGCATATTGAATTCACGTTCGGCCATCATCAGCCTGGTTTCAAACTGCCCGAGCAGGGCGGTATCGTCGGTGATGAGCATCTGCATGATCATTTCCATCCGCTTCTGCTGAACTTTGGCCAGGCATGCAGCATCTTTTTCTGGTTGGCTGGTACATGAATCCACCGCCAGCAGAAAGCAGGAGATTATCAGGATTCGCATATACATTGGTTCGTTCATTGCGGCCTTAATTGCATGGCAAAAATACCCATGCCGAAAGGCGGAATGCAACTTTTGATTGCCCTGATTTATAAATCCGGGCAAACGGGCACGATAAATTATTTGATAACCTTTTGAATAACAACAATCCCATAAACTCTACGGATCAGGCAGGTTTCGACAACTTTTCCAGGTTGGCGATATAGACGGACGGGGTCACACCGGTAAATTTTTTAAAGGCCAGGTTAAAAGCCGAACGTGAATGGAAGCCAACAGATCCGGCAATGCCTTCAAGGGTCATTGATTTGTATTTGTGACCGGCGAACATTTTTTGTGCCTCCTGGATCCTTAGCCGGTTGATAAAATTGGGAAAATTATACTGAAAATCTTCGTTGATGATTCGTGAAAGATAGGTTGTGTTGGTATCCAGATGTTCGGCAAGGTCGGCAAGGGAAATTTGTGGCCGGGTGAATATTTTATCGTGCCTGATCAATTTATTCAACCCGGCAATGAGCCTGCTTTTTTCATCATCGCTGATGGCCGGGGAACTATTGATCACTGCCTGAATTTCATTTGATTCTTCATGTTGAAGCAGTTGAATGCTTTTTTCCACCAGGATGCGGTTCGCTTTTGATTTTTGTTTCAGCAGGAATGAAATGACAGCCAATGAGACCAATAAGATCAATGAACCACTGATGACCCAATAAAGTGCGAGCTGATGCTTTCTCAGGCTGGTTTCCCTCAGCTCCTTGTCTTTGATCAGCAATTCAATGTGTTGTTGTTTCTTTTCACTCAGGTACCGGGCCTCCATTTCAGCAAGTTTCTCCTGGCTTTGCCTGGTGAACATGGAATCTTTCAAAGCGGTGTATCTTTTATAATTCGCAAGCGCTTTTGTCGGATCTCCCATTCTTTCATAAAGCTGGCTGAGGCTTTTAAAGACTTTTTCCTGTATGGTTTTTGCCTGAACGGATGCTGCACAGGTTTGTGCTTCTTCAAGATAGTTCCGGGCCGTTTTAAGGTCATTTTTTGCAAGATAAATTTCACCAAGATTCTGAAGTGCAGCGCATACCGGGAACATACGGCCAATTTTTCTGCTTATCTTAAGCACTTCAGACTGATAGACGATCGCCGAGTCGAAATTTCCGAGTTCATAAAAGATGACCCCCATATTGCTTAATTTGACCGCGATGCTGCCGATACGTTCCAGTTTGCGTGCGATGGTCAGCGACGCCCTGAAAAATAAAAGCGCCGAATCATATTTACCCTCTTTTTGATACAAGGTGCCCAGGTTGCCCAGGGCAACCTCCACCTTGTCGGGGCTGCCGTTTTGTTGGTAAATATCCAGCGCCTTCCGAAAATAGACCTTTGCCATAGCAAGGTTCTCCCATTGCACATAAATCGCAGCAATATTGCTCAGATCCGTCGCAATGAATTCCTTGTCGCCGATTGTTGTGGATATCTTCAGCGCTTTGGAATAATTTTCGAGCGCCATCTGATAATTACCCGTGATTTTATAAACCAATCCCAGGTTTCCGTATGCAGATGAAAGCTCTCTCTCCAACCCCGGAACCTGGCATAGGGGGATGACATGTTGATAATAATAAACAGCACTGTCGTATTGTCCGGTTTTTTCAAAAACCTGTCCCATATTAACCAATACGGAAGGGATATTTTCTTTATCCCCGATTTGAATCAATATCCGCAGGGCTCGTTTATAGTTTCGAAGTGCAACAGCATACTGGTCGATTTCATAGGCGGCCAGGGCAGCGTCATTCAGTGCCTGGGCTGCTTCAAGATTTTTTCCGAGCGCCAGGTACAAGTCTGCAGCCTTTTCGCCAAAATTGAGCGCCCTGGTAAAGTCATTCATGCCCCAGGCCGCATTTGCCACATTTGATGATGCCCTGGCCTCCTCTTTCCGGTTCTTAACGACCTTTGATATATTCAATGCCTTGATGGCGAGGCTGTCGGCCGTTTCGGGAGACTTTTCGGTAATGGCTTCTGCCAGGTTATTTAATATTACCGGATCGGATGGGCTTTTCTTCAACAATCGATACAGGCTATCGATGTTACCCTGTCCGCTCAGCATAAACGGAATTAGAAAAATTGAAAAAGCGCCAAGATACCGGTTGAAGAAGGACAAGTTCATCAGAATGATTTTATTAAAACGACTTTTAATCCAGACAGAACGATGGAGAAATGAGTTCTGCCTGCAATAGTTTAATTAATGGGTAAATGTAGTGAATTGTCCTAATTTGATGAAATATACAATTGGATCATTCTCCATGGAAGCAATCGAACACCGACCGAACCCTGAATACTTTTTATAAGGTTGTTTATAAGCCGCTGGATCCACCTTAACCCGACTTGCACCCCAAGCTTCGGAACTTAGCCTGTGCCAGGTGGTTC
>DYQT01000026.1 GCA_020719165.1 Draconibacterium orientale
ATGATGAGTCTACGACTCATTCAGCTTTACTGGTACAATAGTGATCAAACAATTATTAAAATGGATGAATCCGGAGATTAAGAAAAATGAGTAAAATATTTATTTCTTGCAACAGCTTAGTAAAATGGCACATCACGATTATTTTCAGATAATTCTGTTTGTCTCCATCTTAATCGGGGTCACTCCCATTCTCGGGACTTATATGGAAAAAGTGTTTACCGGGAAAAAGCATGCAATGCTACCTTTATTTGGTTGGCTCGAGCGGTTGGTTTATCGGTTTACCGGCACAGAGGCGGTTGAAGAAACAAACTGGAAATCGTATACCTTCAGTTTGCTGATGTTCAATTTCGTTGGACTCGTTTTTGTGTTTCTGATTCAACTCTTCCAGGCATATTTGCCATTGAATCCGGAAAATCTTCCAAATGTTTCATGGCATTCGGCCATTAACACCTCCATCAGCTTTGTAACCAATACCAACTGGCAGGGATACGCGGGTGAAACCACCATGAGCTATTTTGTACAGTTGATCGGGCTTACAGTGCAGAACTTCGTTAGCGCCGCAACCGGAATAGCGGTAATCTTAGCGGTAATACGGGGTGTTTCACGCAAATCCACGGATAAAATCGGCAATTTCCAAACAGACCTTACGCGCTCAATCCTCTATGTACTTCTCCCACTTTCTGTTTTGCTTGCCGTTGTATTGGCGGGTCAGGGAGTCGTGCAAAATTTTAACCCATACGAAACGGTTCAAACTTTACAGGGAGCAATCCAGGAAATCCCGATGGGCCCGGCAGTTTCACAAATTGCCATCAAACAGATAGGCACAAACGGAGGCGGGTTCTTTAATGCCAACAGCGCCCATCCATTCGAAAACCCTACTCCTCTCAGCAACTTTCTTCAAATACTCGCGATATTCCTGATACCGGCATCATTGACCTCCCTTTATGGTAAAATGGTTGGTTCATCGCGTCAGGGCTGGACGATTTTTTCGGCCATGATGATTTTATTTCTGGCAGGTTTAAGTATTTCGTTGTATTCCGAATTTGCAACAAATCCTGTTTTCGGGAATCTGCCCCTGATGGAGGGGAAAGAAACAAGGTTTGGTATCGCCGGTAGTGTGCTGTTTTCGGTGGTCACTACCGATGCCTCCTGCGGCGCAGTAAATGCCATGCACGACAGCCTTTCTCCCCTTTCGGGCATGGTGGCAATGGTCAACATGTTGATTGGCGAGGTTATTTTCGGTGGCGTTGGTGCCGGGTTATATGGAATGGTGATCTTCATCATCCTTACGGTATTCATTGCCGGACTTATGGTTGGTCGTACTCCTGAGTACCTCGGTAAAAAAATCGGTGCATTTGAAGTGCAGATGGCCATCCTTGCCAACTTATCAACAAGTTTTGTCATTCTTGTTTTCACCGCCTGGGCTGCGATCAGCAGTTACGGTTTGTCAAGCCTTAATAATGCCGGGCCTCATGGTTTTTCCGAAATATTATATGCTTACACCTCCGCGGCAGGCAATAATGGCAGTGCCTTTGCCGGGCTAAATGCGAACACGCTGTTTTACAATCTGACACTTGGTTTTGTGATGCTGGTGGGGCGATTTGGTGTCATTATTCCGGTTTTGGCCATCGCCGGAAGTTTGGCGGGTAAGAACATTACCCCTCCTTCGTCTGGCACTTTTCGTACTGACAACTGGCTGTTCATCGGACTACTTATCGGAGTAATACTGATTGTTGGCGGATTGACCTATTTCCCGGCCTTATCACTTGGACCGGTTGTAGAACATCTGCTGATGAGCAAAGGCATCTCTTTTTAACTGTTTTGACCAAATGAGTACCAAACTAAATATAAGCCTGTTCAATAAAATGATTTTAATACAGGCCCTAAAGGACAGTGTAAGTAAGCTAAATCCGGTCATTTTAATTAAAAACCCGGTTATTTTCATTGTTGCCGTTGGATCATTTTTTACAACCATCATCGTTTTCATGGGTATAATTAAGGGTACCTTCTCATCATTCAACCTTCAGATTGCTGTCTGGCTGTGGTTTACCGTGTTGTTTGCCAATTTTGCGGAAGCAATTGCCGAAGGCAGGGGAAAAGCCCAGGCTGAAAGTCTCAGGAAAAACCGGACACAAGCAAAAGCCCGCAAAATGACGGGCAAACAAGAAATTTCAATATTTGCAACCGAACTTAAGAAAGGTGACATCGTGGTGTGTGAATCCGGAGACGTTATTCCATCCGATGGCGAAGTGATCGAAGGTATTGCAAGTGTAGATGAATCAGCCATCACAGGCGAATCAGCCCCGGTCATCCGCGAAAGCGGAGGCGACCGATCAGCCGTTACCGGAGGGACAAAGGTAATCAGCGATAAGATATTAATCCGAATCACAACCGAACCGGGCGATACGTTTATCGATCGCATGATTGCTTTGGTAGAGGGTGCAAAACGGCAAAAAACACCCAATGAAATTGCCCTCTCTAATCTGCTTTTGGGATTATCTCTTATTTTTCTTATGGCCGTAGCTACTTTACCTGCTTTCTTCGGATACAGTCTTTTGGCTTCTGGTTTGCCGATGTCGCAAAATTTGACAATTCCTGTGCTAATCGCTTTGTTGGTTTGCCTCATCCCAACAACCATAGGCGGATTGCTGAGTGCAATCGGAATCAGCGGCATGGACAGGCTTATCCAACGCAATGTGATTGCCACCAGCGGACGCGCCATCGAAGCTGCCGGGGATATTGACGTGCTTTTACTCGATAAAACCGGAACAATCACCCTGGGAAACCGCATGGCAACCAATTTTATTCCCGCCGAAGGGGTATCCATCGAAGAGCTTGCCAATGCTGCACAAATTTCATCCTTATCTGACGAAACCCCCGAGGGTCGTTCAATTGTTATCCTGGCAAAGGAAAAATTCGGAATACGCGGCCGTGAGGTTCATCAGCTCAATGCCAAATTCATCCCTTTTACGGCTCAATCGAGAATGAGTGGTGTTGATCTGAATGCTGATGACAGCACAACCCACAGAATCCGTAAAGGTTCATCGGAAGCAATTCGATCATTTGTGCAAAACAACAATGGTTTTTACCCGCAAAAAATACAGGACATTGTGATAGAATTGGCCAGACAAGGGGCAACACCACTGGTGGTGGCCGAAGACAAAAAAGTGTTAGGGGTTGTTCACCTGAAAGATATTGTTAAAGGTGGAATCAAGCAACGATTCGCTGAACTTCGCAAAATGGGTATAAAAACAGTAATGATCACCGGCGATAATGCCTTAACCGCTGCAGCCATTGCCGCTGAAGCCGGAGTTGATGATTTTATGGCTGAAGCAACACCAGAAGACAAGTTAAACCGGATACGTGAAGAACAGGCAAGCGGCCATTTGGTGGGGATGATTGGTGACGGGACCAATGATGCCCCTGCCCTGGCACAGGCAGATATCGGAATTGCCATGAATACAGGCACCCAGGCCGCACGGGAAGCAGGAAACATGGTCGATCTCGACAGTAATCCAACCAAACTGATCGAGGTAGTGGAAGTCGGGAAACAGTTGCTCATGACCCGCGGCGCACTTACCACTTTTAGCATTGCCAACGATGTTGCCAAATACTTTGCCATTATTCCTGCCATTGCCATTGCTCTCTACTCAGGAAAAAACGGAGCGGGCCCCCTGTCGGCATTCAACATCATGAATCTCGGTTCACCGCAAAGCGCCATCCTGAGCGCTGTAATCTTTAATGCTGTCATCATTATTCTGTTGGTGCCATTGGCGCTGAAGGGTGTTCGGTACCATCCGGTTTCGGCCAATGCTGCATTATCGCGCAACCTGTTCATTTTCGGTTTGGGTGGGGTAATTGTGCCTTTTATCGGCATTAAGTTGATCGACATGATCATAAATTTATAGTTGAAAAGTTCCAGCATCTCAACGTTTTTCAGAATAAAAAAGAAAATGAAAACATTCATGATTTCTTTAAAGCTCTTCCTGCTTTTCACAATTCTGACCGGAGTTGTTTACCCGCTCTTGATTACAGGAATTGCACAGCTTATCTTCCCTGCAAAGGCCAACGGCACCCTGCTTGTAAGAGATGGCCAGGCCATCGGAAGTGAGCTTATCGGCCAGCATTTCAACTCTGTTGTTTATTTTACTTCACGCCCATCTGTATTATCCTATAACCCGCTCCCTTCAGGAGGCTCAAATTTTGGATTGACCAATACCAAATTGCAAAAACTCGTTGATGAAAGAAAACACGATTTCTGGTCATTTAACCAGTCAGACAGTCTGATAACAATACCTGCCGAAATGCTTTTCAGCTCAGCAAGCGGACTTGATCCGCATATCTCTGCCCGGGCAGCATTGTTGCAGGTTGATAGAATAGCAAAAGCAAGGAATTTCAATAACGTAAGGAGGCAACAGTTGATAAATTGTATCAAAGATCTCACAGAAGGTCCACAGTTTTTATGCTTTGGCGAAGAGCGGGTGAATGTTTTATTGCTAAATTTAGAAACTGATAAAATTCAATGAACGGTTTCACCGAAAACAGGCCTGATCCCGACGAACTTTTAGCTTCTCTGTCAACCGAAGAGGAAAAAAGTAAACGGGGTAAACTTAAAATATTTTTCGGCATGTGCGCCGGAGTAGGTAAAACCTACACCATGCTGCAAACTGCACAGTCGGAACGATTGAAAGGGAGTGATATCATAATCGGCTATGTTGAAACGCACAATCGAAAGGAAACTGCCAGTTTGGTGGATGGGTTCGAATTTGTTCCGCGCAAAATCATTGAATACAGATCAACTACCGTTCAGGAAATGGATCTGGATGCCATTATTGCACGAAAACCCCAGGTTGTTTTGGTTGACGAACTGGCACACACCAATGCCCCCGGCTGTCGTCATACCAAACGATATCATGATGTACAGGAAATTCTTGAAAATGGAATTCATGTATATACAACCCTCAATGTTCAGCACCTTGAAAGTCGTTCAGACACAGTAGCCCAGATTACCGGCTCCATGGTGCGTGAGACAGTCCCCGATGAATTTTTTGAGAATGCTGACGAAATCGAGTTGACCGACCTCACCCCCGATGAACTTCTTGAACGATTTAGCGAAGGTAAGGTTTACACACAGGAGCGGTCGCAGGAGGCAATAGAGAACTTTTTCAGGAAAGGAAATATTACTGCCTTGCGGGAAATGGCGTTGCGTATTGTTGCCGACAGGGTTGACAGGCAGTTACACGATTACATGCAACATAAGCGGATTCGCGGTCCCTGGAAATCAGGGCTGCATCTTTTGGTTGCAGTTGGCCCAAGCCCTTACTCTGGCAAACTTTTACGCTGGGCAAAAACCCTCTCTTATTCGATGGGTGCAAACATCCAGGCCATATATGTTGAAACATTACACATACTGTCGCCCAAAGAGCGGGAGCAACTTGATAAAAACATAAAGCTCGCAAAACAACTGGGGATAAAAGTAAGGATTATCACCAACAATGATATTGTAAGGGCAATTGTTGATTTTGCGCTGAAAGAAAACATCACACACATTATTGTGGGGAAACCACGGGTGCGCAACCTGATCTCTTTACTCCGGCTAAGCAGGTTTGTAAACAGACTGATACGGTACAGCGGGAACATTGATGTTTACATTCTTGGCTCCGATAACTTGTCGAAAGACAAATTTAGGGAAAAAATTTCCATTCCCCCATTTACTTCAACGATCAGGCAATACCTGGTCATTCCCTTCATCGTTTTACTATCCTCTCTTGGTTTTTACCTTGTGAAGGATTATATCGGGTATCAGGTTGTCTCATTTGCTTTGCTGTTCCTGGTCTCCATCCTGGCCCTGTTTTTCGGAACCGGTCCTATTTTACTTGCAGCAACCCTGTCAGCCTTTATCTGGGACTATTTTTTCATCCCGCCTCAATTCACCATCCATATTGAACGAGCCGAAGATGTGCTCATGCTCATCATGTTTTTTATCATAGCGCTGCTCAATGGAATATTAACCTCACGCGTTAGGCGTCAGGAGAAGCGAATCAGAGTCAGGGAAGAACGTACACATGCACTTTATCAACTGACACGAGAATTTTCCATGGTTTCGGGAATTGATGAAGTTACCAAAATCGCTACGCAGTATATTAAAAAATATTTTAAGATTGAGAGTGCTATCATGCTTAAAAACAACCTGAACCAGCTTGAAAACAACCTAACCCATGAAACACCGATAAAATTGTCGGAGAACGAACAAAGTGTAGCCGCCTGGGTTTACAAGCATGCTGCAAAAGCCGGAAAACATACCGATACATTGCCTTCTGCCGATTACACATTTTATCCCCTGACCGGTAACAACGACAACATGGGGGTTATTGCAGTAAATCAAGCCAATGTGTTTACACAGGGAGAGGAACAATTCTGGGAAGCATTTTTATCTCAGATTTCCGCTAAATTCGAGCGTGAATTTTTAAGAAATGTTGCCAAAAACACTTTTATTCTGAACGAATCAGACAAGCTATATAAAACACTTTTTAACTCTATTTCCCATGAGTTCCGGATTCCTGTCGCAACAATCATGGGAGCTTCGGATACACTGTCGGCCCATCGCTATTCTGAAGAAACAAGGCATCAATTGTATGAAGAGATCAACATAGCTTCGGTAAGGCTCAACCGGTTAATCGAAAACCTGCTGAACATGTCCCGTCTTGAATCGGGACGGATAACCCCGCGACCCGACTGGTGTGATGTACATGATTTGGCGAATAAAATAGCCGACAACCTCGAACATGAGCTGTTGCCTTTTAAATTGGCCATAGTGATTCCCAAGGATATGCCATTGGTTATGATTGATTTCGGGCTGATTGAGCAGGTAATCCACAACCTTGTGCTGAATGCAACACAAAATGCCCCTGCAGGAACCCTGATACGGCTCAAATTCTATTACGACAACGAATTGCTTACCATCCAGGTAACGGACAGGGGAAGTGGATTTCCGGCAACAGAACTGGCATCGGTATTTAACAAGTTTTACCGGGGAAAGGAGGCAAAAGCGGGCGGCACGGGATTAGGTTTGTCAATTGTCAAAGGCTTTACAGAGGCCCATCACGGAACCGTTATTGCGGAGAATCGCAGTAACGGTGGCGCTGTATTCACGATAAAAATTCCTGTTAAAAGTTCAGAGATAGACCCATTCAGCAAACATAAAATTTAATGGTAAGCCCGGATAACATATTGATCATTGACGATGAATTGCAAATTCGCCGGTTACTTGAGATAACCCTGTCGGCAAATGGCTATAAAATTTCTGAGGCAGCTACCGGCAAAGAGGGTCTGGCGATGGCAGCCACAAGTCAGCCTGTTTTAATAATCCTCGATCTGGGTTTGCCAGACCATGATGGTTTTTATATTCTTAAAAAGTTACGTGAATGGTACCTCAAACCAATCATTATTCTTTCGGTGCGAAGTTCGGAGGATGACATTGTAACAGCATTAGACAACGGGGCCAACGATTATCTTACGAAACCCTTTCGCACCGGTGAACTGCTTGCCCGAATTCGGGCAGCCATCAGGCAAAGCCAGGGAACATCTGAGAACCCCGTTCTGGATTTCGGGCCTTTGACGATCGATCTCGCCAACCACACCGCGCGTAAGAATAATGAGTTAATAAAGCTCACTTCAACCGAATTTTCTCTTTTAGCGCTGTTGGCAAAAAACGAAGGCAGGGTACTGACCCATCAATATATTCTGAAGGAGGTGTGGGGCATGGGCTACCAGGAACAAACCCAATATCTGAGGGTTTTTATTGCCCAGTTGCGCAAAAAGGTTGAAGACAATCCTGCTAAACCAAAACTATTAAATACAGAATCAGGCATAGGTTACCGGTTTGGCAAATAGATTATCCTGTCGTGTTCCGGCTACGATGGCACCGCGGGAGAATATTGATTTTATTGCTTTATCAGTTTCCCCACACTCATATTATCCCCTGCAATTACCCGTATTAAATACACACCTTCGGGCCAGCCTGTCAAGTCAAACTCATATTGCTGCCTAAGCGGCAGTTCGGACTGCTTCACCCTTTCACCCATCATGTTGCTGATTTCTACCCGAATGATTTGAGCAGCCGAAATATCATGCAGCTCAAGGGTAAAGTTGCCGGCAGTGGGGTTGGGGAAAATGGTGAATAAACCGGATGCATCCTGCGGCACCTTGGTTTGAATACCCGTTGTGTTTTCCCCGGTGTTTATCTGCAACATCCCGGCAGGCTGGATACAGTAGCTTTGACTGGTGGTAATAGATGCATGCAGGTATCCTCCGTTTTCAACCATTGTAGCAGGTTGCAGCAGGATGTTCGCGCCGGCTATTAAAGTGACGCTTCCTCCGGTGATCACATTGAAGTTAGAGACCGTAATGGTTTGGGTGGCATCGAAGCAGGTGTCGGCTCCTGAATTGATGACTAAACCCGATAGAGTTAATGTTGAGGGAATAGAGGTCATGAATTCAACTTCCGCGCCATAGGCGGTTCCCACACTATTAGTAGCGTAGGCTTTAACATAATAGGTGGTTTTTGGTGCCAGACCGGTCATGCTGCTGTAGAAAATCCCGATCCCGGTTCCATCGGAAGTCATACCCGCGTGACTGACAACAGTCGGGTTTTGTGTCGTACTCCAAACCACTCCGCGTGCAGTTACATCAGCGCCACCATCGTTGGTTACATATCCTCCGCCGGCAGCAGCAATTTCAGTAATACCGGTAACTGTGGATGTGGTTACCGTGGGTATTGTTGCCGGATTTTTGAGGCAGCGTGCACTCATGCTGTAGCTTGTATAGGTATGATTTAAGTTAAAGTTAGCGTCATTATAGCCCAATTGATAAAATTCTGCGCAGCAATACCACCAGGGTATAGAGGTAAAAAAGAAAGCATTGTAACCAAGATGCGCAAAATTGCCGGCATCATCTTTCCAGCCACCCGGAGGAGCGCCGAAGCCACTCGAATTTGTGGCCCCTTCATTCGGGGCGTACCACAAACCGTTGCCGCCTTCGATGGTCCCCGTTGTTTTCATTTTGCCTCCGGAATCACCATTTAAAAGAAGGGAAAGCCAATTCCATTCACCTGAGGACGGGATATGCCAGCCTTCGGGGCAAATGCCCAGCATCAGCTCATTCCACTGGTAAAGCCCTCCGTAGATTGCACAATTGGAAAGGTTATCATTATAGCAATGCTTTTCGATGATGCCATTGTTTGTTTGATTTGTGCTCCCGGGGATCATGACGCCTACTCTCAGATTTTCTGCCATCCAGCATTGATCGCCAATAAGCACCGTGTTATAAACGTTGCCGTCGGCATCGGTAACGGTAGCGCCACCGCAGGCGACAGCCATGCTGGCCGCTACCCTGGTTGTATCATTGCCGCTTTGTGCAGCGCAAAACATCGTTGCCATAACGATTAGCATGGTACACATTCCTTTTCTCATAAGTTGACACTATTTGGTAATGCGCAAAGATAACACGACGAATCCCGCTATGATATAGCCCGAACAGGTCATTTTTAAAATATTTTATTTGATCACCATCAATTTCCTGATCTTTGCATAAAATGATAACGCCACATTCCCATGATCATTCTCGAAAAACCATATGTCTCCGAATTCCTTCAGAAAACCGTTGCTGAGCTGCAAATTCCGGTACTGGCTACCGAATTTTCAAAAAGTCTGCTGCACGCCGGTGAAATGAATCTCGTTGAAAACGATCTGTTTTTTTCCACCTTGAAAGCCGCCAAAGACCAGCTTTTATATACAAATTCCGAGAACTCCATCGAGCTTCTGAATCGCAACTGCCCCGAACTTCAGGTTGCAAAAAATGTCAATTACTTTAAAGATAAATCAAAGCTGCGTAAAATTTTCGCACAACTAAATCCCGATGTCTGGTATCGTACCTGCACTTTGCACGAATTGGACGCGATTGATGTTAGTGCGCTTCAAAAACCGTTTGTCATTAAACCGGTAAGGGGTTTTGCCAGCATCGGAATACACTCCATTCATCACGACTCAGACTGGACACCAGCCCTTCATGCCATAAAAAAAGAGGTAAAACTGATGCAGCGTGTTTTTCCGGATGCGGTGGTCAGCTTGAATGACTTTTTAATTGAACGATATATCGAAGGAACCGAAATTGCCATTGATGCCTACTTCAATGGTTCGGGTGAACCGGTTATCCTCAACATTCTCACCCATCTGTTTGGATCAAAGTCGGATATGAGCGACCGTTTGTATATGACTTCGGATGAGATTGTCAGAAAATACCACGATCCCATTGTGGCATATCTTGAAGAAATTGCCAAACTGACCGATCTCCGCCACTTCCCCTTTCATCTTGAAATGCGCCAGGAGCCGAACGGCCAGTTTGTCCCCATTGAAATCAACCCCATGCGGTTTATGGGATTCTGTGTGGCCGATGTGGAATACTATTTTTATGGCATCAATCCCTACGAATACTATTTTCACCAGAAGAAACCAAACTGGGATACCATTCTGGCATCGCGGAGCGACAAACTTTATGGAATGTTTGGCATCGATATTCCGAAACATCTTGATAAGGGGAGAATACACTTCGACTATGAAAAATTCATCGCCCATTTCTCAAAGGTGTTGTTTCATGTAAAATTTGACTACACGATACTGCCTGTGGCAATTTACCTGTTTGCTGAGGTTCCCAAAAATAAATTTGACGAATTTGAGGCGATTTTGTATTCCGACTTGTCGGAATTTATCTGCTAATCTCCGATTTGACAGACTTTTCAGCCGGCCAGAGAAAAAAATCAATTCAGCAACGCAGAGTGGCTGATGTATTGATCATCCTTATGGTAGATGAATAAACAAGTGCCCTCTTTGATTGACTCAACTACCGGCTTGATCAGATCGGGCGGGAGAGAAGGACAACCGAAGCTTCTTCCGAGGCGTCCGGTTTTTTTAATGAAATTTTCCGTGGCATAGTCAGCCCCGTGCATGATGATCTCACGTTTCACTGCATTGTCGTTAATTCCCTTTTCAACTCCGTCGAGAATCAACGACAATCCCACGCTGGCTCCTTTTATCTCTTCCCCGGTAACATAAAAACCCAGACTGCTCTGGTATGAACCCGATTTATTGGAAAAGTGGCTTGCATACTCTTCGCCGGTATTTTTCCCGTGGGCCACATAGGTGTTGTACAACAGGGCTTTATGCAGCAGGTCGATGACATAGAGCCGCTTCATTTTACTCGACTGGGAGAAATCAACGATGGTGAGAATTCCGGAATTACGCAGTTTGCCACTGACCTCCAGCTTTTTGAGTCCCTTTAAGGCAAGCTGAAAAACCTCACAGGAGAGACCGATCTCCGACAATTTTAACACATTAAAAAGCGCTTGCTGATCGTCCTTTGCAGCACCCGGCTTGTCGGTGCCTGCCTGGTTTATGATTGGCACAAGTATCAACAATACGATGAATAATAAATGCTTTATCATATTGCAAAGGTACAGGTTATTTTTCGTTGAATAACAACGCGGCCAGCCGCTCATCCCGGTCATAAATGTCGTCGTAAAAGTGAATCACCCCCTGAAGGTCGACCCAGGCTGTAAAGTAGCCGATATACACCGGTATTTTTTTCTTCAGTACATAGGTGTATTCCTTTCCTGAATGCATGGCTGCATCAATTTTTCCGGGGGTCCATAACGGGTCATCCTGCAAAAGGGCAATGGCAAGGTCGCGCGGTCTTCCCACCCGGATACATCCATGGCTGAATGCCCTGCGTTCCTGCGAAAACAGGCTTTTGGCAGGTGTATCATGCATGTAAATATCATTGGAATTCGGAAAAATAAACTTCACCAATCCCAGGGAGTTGTTTTTCCCGGGCTTCTGGCGTACCTGGCCGTTGTTCCATTCCATGTTGTGCTTCTCCAGGTAATTGCTATTCTTTGCCATTCCGGGTTTCACCTCTTTGTTGATGATGCTTTGAGGGAGGTTCCAGTAGGGGCTGAAAACAACATAACTCAGCATCCCGCTGAAGATGACCGTTTTGGTTACATTTTTCCCAACCACCACCGGGGATTCAAGTTCTATTTTCCCGTTCCGCAGAAAGGTCATTTTGAAGGATGGAATGTTGACCACGATATACTCCCTCGCCCTGGCAAATTCAGGAGATATCCAGCGGCAACGCTCCATATTGACAATGATTTTTTTAATGCGTTCATCCACGGGAATATTCATCTCCTGAATATGTTTCGGTAAAATGGATTTCCCGGGATTATACCCATTGCGGAGCTGATAGGCGTTCATGGCTTCTGCCAGTTCATCGTCATATTTGTTACTTTGGTTGTTCTGTTTGATTTCGCCGGTAATAAACAAGCGTTCCCGTATCTGTCCGATAGCTTTTGCCGAATCGCCTGGTTTATAGGCTTTTAATTTTGGATTCAGATCGATCGGTTGCCATCCGCCGTTTTTTTCAATTTCACGGTATTTTTGCAGGAAGTCCCGCAACTTGTAATACTGGCCAAACAAAACACTATCATCACGTTTCATCAACGAAGGATCAGACATTACCGAATCAAGCAGAACCACATACGAAACCTGCTTGCGCGGAAGAAGCCATCCCATGGCGGTGGTTGTGGTATCGTCGATTCCTTTGAAAACCTTTTCAGCATAAAACAGATAGAGATTTGTCAGCATCATGTCTGTTTCCGTTTGAGAAAGTTTATTTTCCACATCATTTTCAAAAATACCGCTGATTTCCTCCTGGTATGGAAATTTCGACGACACGCCTTCTGCATTCAGCTCTTTAACTTTGTGGTAGAGTGTTTGACCGAATTCTACCATTCCCAATTTATCATACCAAATATCGGTGTATTTGTGTTGCCGGTAAATTTCCCGGACATTTTCCCGGTATCTGTTCAGTTCAGGATAGGATTTATAAAACAGAGGGAGCAGGGTGCTGTCGAACGGCAAGTTGCCCATGTGGTTAAGCGGGCCATGCAGGTGGCTCACCTGTTGATAATCTGCCTTTTTCCTTTCATTATGTTTGCAGGACACACCCGCCAGTAAAAGAAAAATCATAACGACTATGAATGCGCTGTTCGTGTATTTCATGCTTTAAAGTAAATCTAACTATCCGATTCCGAATGAATGTGAACATCCTGCTGCGGAAATGGGATGGTAATGCCATGTTCTTTGAATAGCCCGTCAATGGCCAGAATCAGGTCGCTCTTCACATCAAACCCGATGCTGAAATGGCTTACCCAGAATTTCAGGCTCAGGTCGATTGAGCTGTTGCCGAATTCGTTTGCCAGTACAATCGGCTCCGGAGATTTTAAAATCCGGCTGTCGTTGCCCATTAAATCAAGGAGCAACTGCCTGGTTTTTTCCAGATCGGTTCCATAGGCAACACCCAGCGACAGGGTAAACCGTCGGCGGTTACTTCCCAGCGTCCAGTTTACAAGGTGCTGATTCAATAAATCACCGTTTGGAATAATCACATCGGCACCATCCCAGGTTGTGACAACACTGCTTCGGATACCGATTGATTTCATCTTGCCGGTTTGGCCGGTGATTTCAACGATGTCGCCTACATTGATGGGCTTTTCAAATGCAATGATCACCCCGCTTACCAGGTTGTTGATAAGGGTTTGCAAACCAAATCCAATGCCAACGCTCAGCGCTCCCAGGATGATGGCAAATTTATCCATGGGGATCCCTGCAGAAACAAAGGCCAGTAAAACGCCAAGCGTGATGATGGTAATCCTGATCAGCAGCATCCAGCTGCCAAGGCCTGATTTCGGTTTGCCGGTCACCGTTGAATGGTCGGATGCAAGAAAAGAGACGATTTGGGAGATGATTCCCGAAAGAATCAGTATCCCGAAAAAGATAATGATGCTTTTATAGGTAAAGGTAAAGGCTCCGATCGTCCGGGTGCCGGCGAGTAAATCACTAAACGGCTCAGACATGGTTTGATAAAAATAGAAATTGCGGCTGGTAAGGATGAACCATGCAATACAAAATAGCAAATAAAACAAAAAGGAGGCACCTCTGTTTTCTGCCTTTTGCTGAGAAGCTCCGTAATCATCGTCATCGGATCCTCTGAAAAAATGAACGGAAATCTGCATGACACTCTTCCCTATTCTGACCGACCAGAAAAGCAAATAGCCAACGATGAGAACAAAAACCCCGCTGGTCATAAATGTTTTCCCCTGATTGTACCCTCCCGAAATATAGTTTATCAGAGCCAGGATTTCAAACAGGACCAATATAACAACACCTAAAACAAGCAATTTTTCGCTGCGCTCATGCTTAGATATCCTGACCAGAAAGTACACCCCCGTGGCCAATGCGGTGAGGATGAATAACAGCATGGTATAGCGTTCAAAGGCCGATTGCCATAGGAGCAGGTTGCCCAGAAATCCAAGCAGGAACAAAAAAAAGTACACCAGCCAGATGTTATACCATAATGGTGTAACCGATTTCCTGATGATCACCGTTAGCAGGATCCCGCTTATAAACCATAGCAATCCTGAGAAAACAAAGGGAGGTAGCGGTAAAAAGAATTGAAAGATTGTGAGCATTAAAAGTATGGCAGAATAGACGGGATAGGTTAGACTGTATTGGTCATGCCCGCTCTTTCGCCTCAGGATCATCACATACACGACCATCCCAACAACAAACAACAGCATCATTACGAGCGCATTGAGATGGTTGATCATATAAAAAAATAAAACCAGTTCGGCCTTATACAGGGAGAAGGCGATAACCTCTGATATCGACTTGTCATGGGCAAAACCCCTGACGAATGTTCCTGTCTCTATGATGCCGATTTTATCATACAGCGCCTTTCTCTGGGATTCTGTTTCAGCAATGTCGGATTCCAGGCTGAATTTTATCAGGCGAACCTCTATCTCCAGTTTTTCGACACTGTCCAACGCTGTTTTGAGGGGACCCTCAACTGGTGCATAGTCCTTGTTTAGCAAACTGAGTCGTTGGAAATACCTGATCAGGGAAACTGAATCTCCCGGAACGATGTACAAAACACTATCCATTAAAAGGGAGTCGAGTTTGTATTGAAACTGCCCCAGGGCCTGATGATAGGATTCCATCTTTTGCAACCGGCCATTAGTCCGGTTGAGCAGTTCGTTTAACAGGATAGAGGTGGCCGTTAGATTCCTGACAGTGTGAAGGTTGTCTTTGCCCGTGATAACCCCTTCGCCGGCCAGTTTTTTCCACATTGTCACCCGGTTGATCTCCTCTTTGATTTCACGGTAAGAGTATCCCTGTTTCAGAAAATTTCTTGCTCTCTCCAGCTCAATTTTGATGGCTGCAAAAGTCTTTCCTTGCTGCAAAACAGCCTGATGCGCATTGAATTCAGTTCGGCTGTTTATCAACTCCCTTGCCACAATTACTTTGGTACGGGCACTCAACTGCTCAAAACGTGACGATAACCTCAGCGATGAATCGGCTTTATTCTCCTGCGACCCGGCATAGAGCTGGGAATGATACAAAAAAACAAAAAGCAATACCAGCATAAACAACGGCACATTCCAACCCAAAGGTTGAAAGTGACTTATATGAAACCGGGTATTGTTTTCGGGCAAAAATTTTTTTATGATCATCCGGCTTAGAGCCTGTTTAAATTTCTGAATTCAGTTGTATCTCTTGACTTAATCTGTGCCATAGGCACAAGATATGGGTAGAAGTCGAATAAATGAATCAAACCTATTTTTTTCCGAAGATTTTAAATCCCAGGGATACCACAAACATCTGGTTCTTGGTGTCGAATGATGCCGTAGTTGATCCCGAGGTCTCCACATCCTGGATAAGCTGATTGAGTCCGTACTGATACCTGATATCCAGTTTGAGGAACAAAATATCAATTCCGGTGCCTCCCAGCACATACCACGACATTGAGCTCAGGCTTGATTCTTTGATAGGGCCAAGAACAGAATTTTCGTCTTCAACTTTCTTGCTCACATTAAAGGAGGCTTGTGGGCCCAGCTCTATGCGCCAAGTGATAAAATCAGAATGAATAATTTTAAAACCAACCAACACGGGAACATCCACGCTGCCGATTTTGATCTTCTGTTTCCAGTTGTTTGTTTGAAGGTTGCCTTCGTTGGTAAATACAGCTCCGCTCATGGAATATTGCAACTCCGGGGCAACGTAAAGCCGCTTGCCGATTCTGGTCCAAACACCAACATGAAAACCACTGTTGAACTGTGATTTTACGGTATCAAGGTTGGTTGACAATTTATTTGCATTGTATCCGAGTTTTACGCCAAGGGCAAACTGGCCATAAGATAAACCGGTTACCACAAATGTCAGAATAAGAAGTACGATTGTTTTTTTCATCATGATTTTTTTTATATGATACATTAAGGTGAATTCATATCCTGAAAACTGTTTATGGATACCACAAAGTAACGTTTTTCAGGAATTTTAATATGCAAATATATAAATGTCAGACGAACAGCACAAATTATTCTTATTTAGTGCTAAATTGCGGGAACAAAGTGCCAACCAATTTTTTCGCATGAGGATGTATAAAGAGTTATTCATTTTATCAATCACCCTCACTGTAATTTCATCACTATCAGCTTACTCCAATACGGAGCCTGAGAAATTACGCGTCGGGGTTGTCTATTCTCCCCCTTACCTCATCAATGACGACGGGAACCTTTCAGGCGTATGCATCGACCTTTGGCGGATTGTAAGTGATACCATGAACATCCGCTATGATGTGATTTTTTATCCGAACCACGACAGCCTACTGCATGCACTCAGGAATGGAAACATCGACCTGTCCATTTGTCCGAATACAGCTACCACCGAACGGCTGCGCGACTTCCGGCTTTCGATCCCATTTTACATTTCAAATATGGGGATCGTTTCACGGCTTGAAGGTCACCGGCCACTTCTGCAGGTTGTTAAACACCTGTTTTCATGGACGGTGATCAGGTGGCTTATGAGTGTTTTGATCATCGTTTCGGTGTTTGCCTCGTTTCTCTGGCTGGCCGAACGCAGGGGCAACTCTGGGCAGTTTCACCCCGGGTTGAAAGGGGTGCTCGACGGCGTATGGTGGGCATTTGTGACCATGACCACCGTTGGCTATGGGGATAAAATTCCGAAAACCAACATCGGAAAGATCCTGGCCATCACCTGGATGTTTTTCGCGATCTCACTGTTTTTCGTGGCATCCGGCGTTATTTCGTCCGAATTAACCCTGAATAAACTTGAGGCACGCATTCACAGCTCTAATGATCTGACCCATTGCAGGGTGGGCGCTGTTGAAAATTCAGGCTATGCCGAAACACTCAACCGCCAGCAAATCAATTTCAAGAGCTATAAAACAACTGAAGATGGTTTTGCGGCGATAAAGTCCGACTCAATCGATGCCTTCGTTTTTGACATGGCATTGCTCAATTATGTGGTTGACCGTTACGACAAGCAGAAAGAGCTGGTGGTCATTCCAAGCGGACTGAACCTGCAGTATTTTTCTTTTATGGCTTCAAAAGAGAATCTCGCACTGATCGACCGTATCAATCCGGCTTTGCTGAGTATCATTGACGGCGATGCCTGGGAGGAGATCCTATCGCATTATGGTTTGAATAAATAATGTTAATTTCACGCGCTAAACAATAAAATTATGGTTCCGAAAATATCTACTCTTAGTGGCTATATATTTGAATATCAAAAGAGTATAACAAATCCAACCGGTTTCTGGGCAAATATCGCCGAAACCTTTTTCTGGCGAAAAAAATGGGATGATGTCCTTTCCTGGGATTTTGGCAAAGCGAAGGTTAAATGGTTTATCAATGCCAAACTCAACATCACCGAGAATATTTTCGAGCGCCATTTGTTTCATCGTGGCAATCAAACTGCCCTCATCTGGGAACCAAACGATCCGGGTGAAGAGGGGGTCAAACTGACCTATTTCGAGCTTTTCGACAAGGTAAACCAGTTTGCGCTGGTTCTCAGAAAACAGGGAGTTGGCAAAGGCGACCGTGTTGCAATATACATGCCGATGGTGCCGGAACTGTTGATTGCCATGCTTGCATGCGCCAGAATCGGGGCTGTGCATTCGGTAATTTTCGCGGGATTTTCAGCCCAATCGCTTGCCGATCGCATCATGGATGCCGGAGCAAAACTACTAATAACCAGTGATGGTGGTTTCCGTGGATCGAAAACCATCCCGATAAAAGAGATTTCGGATGAGGCCATGTCGATGTGCCAATGCGTGAAAACGGCCATTGTGTTAAAAAGGACCAACGAAGATGTTCCGATGAAACCCGGGAGAGATATGTGGTGGCACGATCTGATCACTGAGGTTGAAGGCAAGATTGATGCTGAAATCATGGATTCGGAAGATCCGTTATTCATCCTTTATACCAGCGGTTCAACCGGTAAACCTAAAGGGCTTGTGCACACCATTGGAGGTTATATGGTTTACACCGCTTACACCTTTCGCAATGTTTTCCAGTACGGAGATGGCGATATTTATTTTTGCTCAGCCGACATCGGTTGGATTACCGGACATTCATACCTCGTTTACGGGCCTTTGCTGGCAGGCGCCACAACCCTAATGTTTGAGGGAATCCCTACCTGGCCGGATGCAGGAAGGTTTTGGGAAATCGTTGACAAACATAAGGTGAATCAATTTTATACCGCTCCCACAGCTCTCAGGTCGCTCATGGCCATGGGTAATGAATGGCTCGACGGAAAACATTTCGGATCATTGAAAGTACTCGGCACCGTTGGAGAACCCATCAACGAAGAGGCCTGGCACTGGTATCACGACCATATCGGGAAAAACCGGTGTCCGATCGTTGATACCTGGTGGCAAACCGAAACCGGCGGCATCATGATCAGTCCGCTGGCCGGAATTATCCCGACAAAACCCTCCTACGCAACCCTGCCATTTATGGGCGTAAGACCATTTATTGTTGATCAGGAGGGAAAAGAGCTGATGGGAAACAGTGTGGAGGGGAATTTATGCATCGCCTATCCCTGGCCCGGCATGGCCCGAACGATCTGGGGCGATCATGAACGATTCTGGCAAACCTATTTCAGCACCTTCCCGAACCTTTATTTCACCGGCGACGGGGTAAAACGTGACGAGGACGGCTATTACCGCATTCTTGGCCGCGTTGATGACGTGATCAATGTGTCGGGCCACCGGATGGGTACTGCCGAAATTGAAAATGCACTCAACGAACACCCGCTGGTGAACGAATCGGCGGTGGTCGGTTATCCTCATCCGATAAAAGGCCAGGGGATTTATGCCTTCGTGGTTTGTACTACATTCAGCACAGGCGGTGAAGAGGGGGTGAGAAACTCCCTGATGATCGGAGTGGGTAAATTCATTGGTTCGTTTGCCAAACCAGATAAGATTTTATTCGTAAGGGGATTGCCAAAAACACGTTCCGGAAAAATCATGCGCCGTATTCTGCGCAAAATAGCCGAAGGGCAGTATACCGATTTTGGCGACACCACCACCCTGCTCGATCCCGAAATCGTAAATGAAATTGCCGCAGCCGCCCGGAATATGGCTTAACCGCTACCTGACTCCCAGCCACCGGGATATGGTTGTCATATGACAAATAGGCGAAATTTGCGTACCTTTGTCAAATGACGGTCAAAATGAAATAATGAAGATTTTACTTATCGCGCCCTGCTCGTTCCAGGAACAGCGTCCTGACACAATGGATATCCCGCAGCTCACCCTCTCCCTGATTGCTGCCCTTACTCCCCCGGAACACGAAATACAAATCATCGAAGAGGTTTACGGTGAGAAAATTGATTTCGATTGCGACTGTGAGATCATTGGCATTTCGATCATGACACAAACCTGCATCAGGGGATACCAGATCGCCACCGAATTCAAAAAGCGTGGTAAAATTGTCGTTTTCGGAGGAATTCATGCCACCGCCATGCCGGATGAAGCCATCCGTTTTGGCAACTCGGTGGTGATCGGCGAGGCCGAGGGACTTTGGGATATCGTATTGGACGACATCAAACACAAACGGTTAAAACCTTTTTATAAACTTGACCAACTGCCCGATTTGCAAAGTCATGTCCGGCCACGGCGCGATTTGATAAAATGTTCATCCGGGAAGTTTTCCATTGCGCCTATCGAAACCACACGCGGATGCCCCTACAATTGTGATTTTTGCACCGTCTCCCGGTTTTTCGGCACCAAACAACGGCACAAGCCCATCCGCGATATTATTGCCGACATTGAATCGTGCAAAGAGAAAAACTTTTTCTTTCTCGATGATAATATCACCGGTGATAAACGATATGCAAAAGAGTTATTCAGGGAGATGATCCCGCAGAATAAAATATGGGTGGGCCAGGCCTCCATACAGGTTGCCAATGATCCTGAATTGGTGAGGCTTGCCTATAAATCAGGGTGCCGGGCATTGCTCATTGGCTTTGAATCAATGTCGGATGCCGGAATCAGTCAATACCGCAAAACTTTGAAAACCATCGACGAAAACGTGCTGGCTATCAAAAAACTGCAGGATAACGGCATCATGACGATGGCCTCCCTTATTTTCGGTCTCGACACCGACACCACCGAGGTTTTCGGCGTTGCTTATGAATTCTTAACCCGTTCAAAAGCCGCATTTTTTCAGGCATGTGTCATGACCCCCTATCCGGGAACCCCGGTTTTTAACAAATTACGGGCGCAGGGCCGCATCCTTACCGATGACTGGAGGAGGTTTGACGCCTCAAAAGTGATCATCAGGCCTGAAAACATATCTCCCGAAAAACTACTCGAAGGATATGATAAAATAAAGTGGCACTTCTATTCCAATTTGACTATCCTTAAACGGGCCTATCCGAATGTGAAGATTGGTTTTTTTGAGGCATTGCTCTATGTAACCCTGAACAAGGGCTATCAGAAAAAAAACAATCCATCCTCCTTTTCTCAGGTGTATCAAAATGATCCAGGGAATCCTGTTGATTTCAACGTAGACAAATATGTGGAATCGTTGCAGTCATGAAACACCCGATTTTATCAAGCATCACGCCTCTCCCTGTGTAAATCGTGAATTTCACCGGTTTCACCGAATTGTTTTCTGCTTCACAACAAGTTGAATTAGATTTGCATCTCTTCTAAAAAAGAGCGATATGAGAATCAACTTATATATTGTCATAGCACTGAGCATTGTTTCAGCAACAAGGTTGTTTGCCCAAGAGGTATTGCAATGGCGCGGAGCCGACCGATCCGGTTTTTATCATGAATCGAACCTGCTGAAAAGCTGGCCCCAAACCGGCCCCACCCTGGTGTGGGAGTTTGATAGCCTTGGGAACGGATATGGGTCGCCTGTAATCACCAATTCCACCATCTTTGTAAACGGCGAAATTGACACCATAAGTTATCTGTTCGCCCTCGACCGGAAGGGAAAATTTTTGTGGAAAGCGCCCATAGGCAAAGAGTGGACCCTTAATTATCCCGGGTCGCGCAACACACCAACCGTTGTTGGTGATTTGATTTATGTAACCGCCGGAATGGGAACGGTTGCCTGCCTTGAAACTCAAACGGGAAAAAAACGATGGTCGGTCGATATGGTGGCTGATTTTCACGCCCCGATGAACCGCTTCGGATTTTCAGAATCTCTGGTTGTTAGCGGTGATGCTGTATTTTTCTCCCCTGGAAATGCCGACTCCAATGTGGTGGCGCTTGATCGCTTTACCGGGAAAATCAAATGGATCTGTAAAGGGCTTGGTCAGATGACCTCCTATTGCTCCCCAGCCATTATTAAGCTCCCCGGACGGGAGATTCTGGTCACCTTTTCAAAAAGTGCCCTGCTAGGAATCGACACCCGGGATGGCACGCTCCTGTGGTCGCACAAACAGGACGGTGAAGGAGATGTTCACATCAACACACCGCTTTTTGAAAATGGTTATATTTATTACATCACCGGAGATGGGAACGGTTCGGTAAAACTGAAATTATCTGCCGACGGAAAAGAGATCAGTGAAGAGTGGAGAAATGCTGCCTGCGACAATACCATGGGTGGATTTATCGAACTAAACGACTATATTTACACAGCAAGTTATGGGAAAAGATATTGGTACACCATGGAGGCCAATACCGGGAAAATCACAGACTCCCTTAAATTCGACAAAGGAGTAACCATTTATGCCGACGGATTGTTGTATTGCTACAATGAGAAGGGACAACTTGGTATCTTCAGGCCTGAGGGGCCGAAAATGGCAGCGGTGAGTTCATTCAAGGTTACCCGCGGAACCAAGGCGCATTATGCCCATCCGGTCGTAAACCAGGGGATACTCTATGTGAGGCATGGCCGATCGTTGCTGGCTTATGATGTAAAGGCGAAATAGCGAAATAGTGAAATAGTGAAATAAGAAACACGCAGTTATGAAAACAAGAGTGTTGTTTTTAGGGCTTTTATTGTCACTGTCGGCAGTTGTGTTAGCCCAGGATTTGAATTTAGACCAGGTGCTGGACAAATATTACCAGGCTGGCAGTTTTGAAAAACTCAAACAGGTGAAAACGATCATCATGACGGGCAGTTTGGTTCAACAAGATCTGATGCCGGTTAAGATTGTCCGTGTACGACCCGATAAATACCTGATGGAGTTTGATGTGGCCGACATGACCGCATACCAGGTGTGCGACGGTCAAACCTGCTGGATGACCGCTCCCTGGACAGGCAAGGCAGACCCACAGGTGGTAGCGCCCGAGCGGGCCATCGACCTGAAGAACCGGGCCGACATGGATGGGCTGCTATTCAACTGGAAAGAAAAGGGACATGCCCTTGAACTTAACGGAAAAGATACCCTCGACGGAAAGCTGGCCTATAAAATTAAAATTACCCGCAAGGATAGCGGCGTTGAATACTATTTTATTGATGTCACCAATTTTTTACCTCAAAAACGGCTCTATTTTCGAAAACAGGGGGGAAAGGAGATCCCCGTGGAAAGCTATTACCGCGATTACCGGATGGTTGAAGGAATACCCTTTGCTTTTACCGTGGAAACAAACAACGGCGGGCGGGTTAACGAAATTCAGTTCGAATCTGTTGAACTCAACAAACCTGTTGACTTGAAAATATTTACCATGAAACCTAAAAATTAAACACGAATCGTACCTTTGCCCGAAACAATCATCATTGGGAAATCAATATCCTGAATATTTCCCGTAACCATCGTTGCAAATGGTCATCCGATTGATCTGGTTGAGGTTTCTTCAGATTTACCGCAGTTCCGGGGATCTCGGGCTTTTCAGGTTTCTCTTTTTAACCATCATTATTCTGCCGCTGATATTCCTGTTCCTGATCCAGCGGATCTCCATAAATCCCTGGCCGTTTGTGTTTCCCGCCATTGTGCTGTATGTGGTGTGGATGATTCACAGCAAACGCAAAGACTACCATTTTCTCCTGTCCGTCATGCCGCATCCGCGGGTTGTGTTCATGGCCGAATATTTTATTTTCACCCTGCCGGCGGTCATACTTCTTTTAACGGCAGCGCTTTTTATCCATGCACTGGCCTTTCTGGCAGCCATCCTGATTATTTCAGGCACGGTTCCATCGAAGGAAAGCCTCTCATCGCACACGATCAGGCTCCGGATCATCCCTGCCGGTATGTTTGAATGGCAAAGCGGGATAAGAAGGAATTTGCCTGCACTTGTCATTTTTTACCTTCCGGGTTTGTTCGGTTTTTACCAGATCTGGCTTCCGGCAATATCCCTGCTTCTGATTACCATGGTTTTCGTATCATTTTATTCTGAATATGAACCCATGAATATGATTGTAGCCTGCGAATGCACTCCATGGCGCTTTCTGATGCGGAAAATCATCCGGCATGCCGGCCTTTTTACCCTCGTTGTTGCACCATTGTTACTCATTGCGCTTGTTCATGATGAATTCAGGTTGATAACCGTGGGATATTTCCTGGCATCCATAAATCTGCTCACCTTCTCAATCCTGCTCAAATACCATCAATACCGGCCGCATGCTTACTCGGGCGCCCATCAGTTTCTTACCTCCCTGGCCTGTTTTATCTCGGTAATATTGCCCGTAGCGCTGCTATTTGCATTGGCCACCCTTTTCCTGGCCGCCGGTGCCTCTAAAAACCTTAAATCCTACCTCGATGCTGGTCATTGAAAATCTGCACATATCCTATGGAAGCAACCAGGTACTTGATGCCCTTACACTTACGCTGCCTTTGCATCAGGTTCACGGTCTCGTTGGGATGAATGGAGCCGGAAAAACCACCCTGCTGAATGCAATGGCCGGTTTTATCAGACCCGACTCAGGGAAAATCCTGATGAATGGCGTTCCGTTGAAGCGATCTGAACTGGCTTTTCTTGTTACAGAAAATTTCTTTTACAGCCAAATCACCGGCAGGGAGTATCTCGGTTTGTTCAAAGCACCGCCGGGTGTGCCCGGCATTGATGAATGGAACCGGATATTCAGACTACCCCTCGATCAGTTGATCGATGGGTATTCAAGTGGAATGAAACGAAAACTGGCCCTTGCCGGGGTGCTCCGGCAGGAAAAAGCAGTTGTAATTCTCGATGAACCATTCAACGGACTCGATCTTGAATCATCCCGGCTGCTCAGCATCATCATCTCCAGATTAAAAGAACGTGGAACCACGGTAATCATCACTTCCCATATCCTTGGATCCCTGACAGGAATATGTGATTGCATTCATCTGCTGCGTGATGGGAAGATCCATTTTACGAAAGACAAAGAGCATTTTCCAAGCTTGGAGCAGGACATTTTCAGAGATGTCGATTCCGGCTATTCTGATCTGGTGAATAGTATCATGTAGGCGGGAGGCAGAACACTTCTTTTGTCCCATCACACACCACTATGTAATATATATTATCATCAAACAGTATCAAACAGTAAAATAAGTATTACCTTTGGAAAAAAATAAAATCTTCCGCTATGAAAACTTTCACAGGTGTCAGGGAGGTGTTTAAAATCTTCCAAAACAAAGAATCCTATTTTCTTGAGATCAACAAACAGCAATCCAACAGCCTGATATTTAATCAGATTATGTTGATTTGCGGGTTCGCTTTTCTGTATGGCATGATGATGGGCAGTTATCACAGTTTTCTGCAATCGGTCGTTACCGGTCTCAAAGTCATCATTTTGTTCCTTTCAACGGTGATCATTTGCTTTCCTTCATTTTTCATCATTCAGCAGGTACTGGGTTCAAAAATGAGCTTCCGGCAGATGGTGGTGATTGTTTTAAGCGGGGTTGTTCTAACGGCAACCATTGCATTATCATTTGCCCCCATCGTGGTTGTGTTTCAGCTAACGGGTGGCAATTATCACTTTCTGCAACTTTTACATGTGGCTATATTTATTTTTGCAGGTGTTTTTGGGATGAGACTCATGGTTGATGCCTTGAAATACGCGTGTGAAAACAAAAGCATCTATCCTCAAATCGGGGTCACTGTATTCAGGATATGGATCATCATCCTTGCATTTGTCGGTATTCAGCTGGCCTGGAATTTAAGACCGTTTTTATGCGAAAAACATGAGGAGTTCAAGTTTTTTAGGAAATATGAGGGCAATTTTTATACCGCCATCGTATATTCGGTCGAGCAGCTTGTTTCACCCGGAAAAACTGAAAAACATGAATTAAAAAAGCCTCCCGTTAATTCGCCCGACACCACCGGCAGTGTTTCAGGAGCCGATAAAATTTTAAATCAAATCGGGAAATAGCCATGGAGGACATTATGACATTGGAAGAGGTTGCCGGTTATCTGAAACTGAAGCCTCAAACGATATA
>DYQT01000168.1 GCA_020719165.1 Draconibacterium orientale
AGTATCCACCAGGGCACAGGCCAAAAACGGAAGGTCACTCTTCGCAGCGGTTTAACCGGGGCCGACGATTTTGACCGACTTCCTGCCCATCAGATCGATGGCTACAATAAAAATTGTGCAACTTGCCATGCCTCCTGTGGTGATTGTCACATCGTGCGCCCTCCCATCGGTGGCGGCGGATTGGCTGACGGACACAAATTCACCAAAACCCCTGATATGGTTGCAGTTTGCGTGACCTGCCATGTGTCACGCGGTGGACATGCCTACCTGGGAGTTGCCTCCGGAACCAGTCCTGATGTCCATCTCACAAAAGCCGGATATAAATGTGTCGATTGTCACAGCGGAGATGAACTGCATGGAGACGGTAAAAAAGTGGATCAACGCTATGCATACGAAAAACTGCCAACTTGTGAAAAATGCCACACAGACATTGCCACAAAAAACACCTATCATTCCATGCATTATGAAAGTTTTAATTGCCAAACCTGTCATTCCCAGGATTATAACAACTGTGGAAGTTGCCACATTCATGGTGCTGGCGCCAGGGTTCCTGCATACCTCGGTTTCAAAATTGCCGTGAATCCCATTCCGCTGATCAAGAAAAATTTTGACTTCACCCTGGTCCGCCGAACACTTGCTGCTCCCGACAACTGGGAAAAATATGGTATCGCACAGTACGCCACCTTCGATGCATTGCCAACCTATAACTATACCTCTCCGCATAACATATTGCGTTGGACTTCGCGAACAAAAATAACCAACGGACAAACTTGCTATTCAAACTGCCATATCCGTAACGAAAATGGTACCCTGATCAATAAGAGTTTGTACCTGTTTGCAGATGACCTGCTTCAGTGGGAGGCCAATGCTTCGGCACGTATTGTGGTCGATGGGAAGTTGCCATCCAAGTGGTTCAACACAATGAATTAAACCAACTAATTATCATTATTAATCTCTAACAATCAAAAAACAACCAAAATGAAAAACACAAAACTGTTGATGCTCAGCATCCTTTTTGCGATCTTCTTCGTCACCTCCTGTTCAAAAAGTGAAGATGAAACTCCGCCGCAAATTAACGAATCAGAAACACTTGCTGCCTATCTCGAATCAACTGGCTCACCTCTGGGAAAAGATTATGTGAACACCGATATGCCTTCCATGATCGGAGCTACCGAAGTGAAAACCCTGAACGAAACCAACCAGGTTTACATCATCGATGTTCGTTCTGCAGCCGACTTTGCACTTGGCCATATTCACAATGCACACAATGTGGCCTTTGCCGATCTGCTAACCCATATCAAGTCTGTAAGTCTGACATCCTATACCAAAGTTGCCATTGTATGCTATACCGGCCAAACCGCCAGTTATGGTGCCTCCATTCTGAGGTTGCTTGGATACGACAAAGTGTATGCAATGAAATGGGGAATGTGCGCCTGGCATAACGATTTTGCCGCAAAATGGAACACCGCTATCGCCAATGGAAATGCCTACGCAGCCCAATTTACCGCCACTGCAACCGCCAAAGGTGCCGCCGGATCAATGCCTGTTCTCTCCACTGGAAAAACTACCGGTAAGGATATTCTGGATGCCCGCGCAGCAACCCTGTTAGCTGAAGGTTTCACCCCTGCTTCTGTTTCTAACAGTGCTGTTTTTGGCGCACTGTCAACCTATTACATCGTCAACTACTGGCCTGCCGATCAATATGCCGATCCGGGCCACATTCCCGGTGCAACACAATATACGCCCAAAGCATCAATCAAACTGTCTGCTGACCTGAAAACCCTGCCAACCAACAAACCGATTGCTGTATATTGCTATACAGGACAAACCAGCGCTTTTCTCAGCACTTACCTCCGCTTGTTGGGTTACGATGCCAAATCGCTGCTGTATGGTGGCAATGGTATGATTTATGATTTGATGGTTGCCAAAAGCATGACCGTTTTCAATGCTGCCCAGATCATGGGTTACGATTACGATATTTAATAAACTAATCTTTAACACAAAGAGGGCGTCTCAAAAGGGCGCCCTCTTTTTTTTTATTGATGATTGTGTTGCTTTACCTGAGTCTGAGATTTCTAGAAATAAATCGCTTAATTATCACTAATTCGATTTTTTTTTCGTTTCTTTGCACCCGAATCAAAAAAAAACAACATGTCAGAATCTTGCCAAACAAACAAGGAAACATCTCCTCTTAAAGAACGTATTAAAACCTGGGATTTCTGGAAACCGATACTTTTTATTACCCTCGGTGGCGCTGGAGGCTTTTTATATTATTACTACGTAGGTTGTGCTTCGGGAGCTTGTGGCATTACAAGCAATCCTTATGCAAGTATTGCCTTTGGCGGTTTCCTGGGATATTTCTTCGTAAACCGGCCGTGCGCCTGCTGAATCCGGTAACATTATTTCATGGGCATTTCCTGTTTTTCAACATTTCGCCTTATAAATAAGTTTCGATCAGGTTCACGCCCATATCCTTTGATTAAAATACTGTCGGAAGTGAGTGTTACCAATGAAAATGCATTTCTTTTGGTATCAACCATCCCTTTGAAATTTACCAGGTGAATGCCCTCTTTTTCTGTATAACTTCCCGCGTGATAATGCCCGTTGAAGTAGGCTTTTACACAGGCATAACGGGATATCAGACCAAAAACCTCCTGGTTGTTAAACAGATTATGGTTCCCTTTGGCAAACAACGGAAAATGACACAGCACAACCACATTCAGCCGGCCATTTTCTGAATTCTCCAGTTGCTTTTCCAACCAACTCATTTGAGCTTTCCCAATGCCTCCATTCCAAGGCATCCCATTCAGTTCAAATTTCTGAAAATGATCATACACGATATCGTTTCGTTCCTGTCGCTGGTTCGGATCCTGCGGGGCAAAAAAGCTCAGATCATTGCCATTTAAAACAATAAAACGCCAGTTGTCAATGTCAACAATGTAATAGGAGGCAGCCATTCCGAGCCGATCCAGCAAAAACGGTTTGAATTTCTTTTTAATCATGTAATCATGATTTCCCAACACCAGATAAAGCGGAGCCTTAAACTGCCTGAATCTCGGAATAACACTGTCGAAGCTGGCGTAATCATGGTCGATCATATCGCCCAGTTGAAATACCGCCTGCAATGAGTGTGAATTGAATATGGCAATACAACTGTCAAGTTTCGACAGGGAAAGCATATACTGTCTCTTTTCATCAGCCGGGCAATTACAATACTGGCAATCAGTGAAAATTCCAATCTTCACTGGCATCACATCCTGACCGGCTGCTCCTGTCGAAATGTTAAGGAAGAATAGCCAAATCACGGTTAGCCGAAGCAAATTACACATCTGTGAATGTAGGAGAGAAACCTTGTGGATCATGGTACAAATGTATCAATTTCCTGATATCCGCATGTCTGATCTTTTCGTTGTTATACTTTCCTGATTTTGTCAGCTGCATAACCAATCAGCAGGGTGGCAGCGGTGACTATGGCAAACCAGCCGATAAACTGGAGGAGTCCCTGGCTTCTGAATAACCAGGTTGCGAGGTTCCCGATGATCAGCCACTGAATCACATATAGGGTTGTTACTTTTTGTCCAATCCATTTAATAACACCTGCTGTCCGGTTATTTCCATGAGTTGCTTCAAACAACTTCACCAAAACAAGGTAAGCCGTCATGAACATAAGTACCCAGCCAAAGAAAACAATCCCATGATGATAATATCCCCCTGCTCCTTCCAGATGTTGGGTAATTCCGGCAGCGTAAGGCAAGGTGATGATTACTCCGATAAAAACCGGCACGAAATAGATATACTGGTGTTGTAACTCTAAATTATTGACTATGGGCGTTTGTGCCAGAAACAGCCTGAATGCATAACCCGTGAGCACATAGGCAAACCACGGAAATACCGGAAAATAAGACCAGTCAGCCTCTCCCCACAAAAATGGGATGACATATTTCAGGATAATTCCAGACGACGGAGGCTGATGTAACCAAGGACTCACAGCGGCAATGGCCACGGCAAAAACAAAATACAACCAAGTCAGGTCCCTGAACAACAACCGCAAAAAACCGGTTAAAATCAAGCTGATTCCGGCCAGGGTTAATATATCAGCTCCCATGATAAAAAACCAGGGATCGAGATTAACCTTACCCTGAGTGATTTGCAACAGCAAATTGGCAGAGCGGGCCGTGTTGAGCAAAATTCCTCCCAGAAATAAAAGCCCGCCTCTTTTCAGGAAGTAGCTCAATGGCTTTGCGGAGGTAGCCATGAAATAACCCATCACCGCCAGAAAGACCGGCGCGCATACCGGACCACCCAGAAACATGGACACTTTCCCGATCAGACTGTTATAGATATCGGGTGTTACAAACTGTTCCATGAGGTGAACCTGGATCATGAAAAGTACGGCAAGTCCTTTGAGCAGATCAGCCGTACCATCTCGTTTTATCCGACCCGGTGCCAGGTTAGTCATGGATCAGCTTCCCGGATGCCAACACGCCCCTGTTTGTTTTCAACTGATACATATACAACCCTTTGGGCAGATCAGCGGTTTGAATCACCAACTCACTGAATGTACGGTCAACCCGGTAAGTCTTTACAACCTTACCCGACCCGCTGAGGAGCAGGATCTCTGCATCGTTAACTCCAAAGGGAAGCTGATACGGGATGGTGACCATGGAACTTGAAGGATTGGGGTAGGGCTTTTTCAGATCACGCTCCCCCTCCACGGCGATTCCTCCGGTAGGGAGGGTTCCCGGCAGTGCATAAACCAGGGTATTCAATGTCCATAAAATAATGGAATAATCATACACGTAGGCAAGCATCTTGGTTCCATAGCTGCCCGGAGACTTCACCTCTACATAAGCACATCCAGGGATAGAGAGAAGTTCAAGTCCGTTTTCATTGACAATCTTTGTGTAATAGGTGTAATAGAGCAGTGTGGTGTCGTATTCATAATAGATATAGATCAGCTCCACTTTTGAGTCGGAGTTGAACAAGGTTTCGGAAACATACTTTATATCATACAGATACATGCCTGCTGGAATAGCAAGGTTGATTGTTTTCCAGACCGAATGATCCATGTTGTAAATCTGGCACCGGTTGTTAACAACATCCATCAAAAAATACTTGTAACCCGACAAGGCAAGCTCAGTCAGTCCGGTTGAAGCGGTATAGTTTTTTTCCAGGGATATCTGGGCCCTGGTGGTTGTTGTTAAAATCAACAAACCGAACAGTAAAATCATTTTTTTCATCTGAAGGGATTTTAATTTGAGAAGCAAAATTAAACATACGATGCCCGCGAAAGCTTATGAAATTTTACTAAATTGTTATAACTTTTTAATATGGTCATCCTGAAAAAAATATATCATGGTATTCTCAATATTTGTACTTTTGTATGTTGTGTTTGAATTAGGGATTAGTCCTGCTGGTAAATTTTGTCTGTGTGATGAAACAAATAATGCTTTTTTTTATCCTTGCATTGTCAATAAGTGTTTTTGCCCAAATCAAAAAACCTTCATTGATCCAGATCAACGACAGCATTTACAGGTGGCGCTGGGATACGCTGGGTCCCGGGTGGACGCTGGCATCAAAAACCGTTGACATCGTGTATGATCCCCAAAAAAATCTCACAGGCAGTGTTGACCTTACCTGGAATGGCAACGAGTGGGAAAACTTCGGACAATATCTGGCCACGTATGATGCAGGCAACAACCTCACCTCCGAAATAAACAAAAGCTGGAGTGGTTCCGCATGGGAAAACACCTGGCGTTACACACACACCTACAATTCCGCCAACAAGGTAACAATCGATTCAGGCCTGATGTGGAATGGCAGCAGCTGGGAAAATTCATGGCTATATACCTATACCTACGATGCCGCAAATAATCTGATTGCCGATACCGGAAGGATCTGGACAGGTGCAGGATGGGACAACCTCTCGAATTACGCCTATTTTTATGACGGAAGTAACAACCTGACTGGCAACATTGGTCAAACCTGGACGGGCACCGCATGGGAGAATTCATGGAAATTCACCTTTACCTACGATGCCGCAAATAATCAGACAGGTTATGTAAACCAGATGTGGAACAACAATGATTGGGAGAATTTTACACAATGCACCTATACCTATGATGCCGGAAACAATAGAACCAGTGGTCACATTATGAGTTGGGAAAATGGCTCCTGGCATAATTCGTGGCAATTCACCGATTTCTATGATTCCATGAACAACCTGACGAATGAAGTGGGCCAAAGCTGGAATGGTACTGAGTGGGTAATATCGTGGAGATCAAATTACACCTACGATATTTACAATCTCACCAAAAGCGACTCTTATATACAGTTCGACATTACCGGAACCCAGATAACCGGAGGCGGCAGCACCCGCTATTACATCGACAAGGCGGTCGGAATAACCAAAGTAATGCCCCCCGCAGAAGAGATTTCCATCTATCCAAATCCGTGCACCGGCTCTTTTTCCATCACCAGTTCCGTTCCGATAAACAACATCAAAATCTACACGGCAAGCGGAACGCTGGTTTACTCCGATGATACATTCAACCCGGAAACCTCTGACGGAATTAATTTGTCATCATTTGGCAAAGGGGTTTATGTGATCCGTTTGTATCATGGAACGACAACTTACACCAGAAAAATCGTGATAAAATTTTAGTCTGCTCAAATTACAGGCGGCTATTCAGCAGATCAGCCATTGATTCTGCCGGGAGGACATGGTCAGCAATCTCGTTTGGCCTGAAAACAGCCTTTAACTGCATGTGCAAAGGGCAATAGGCAGCATTAAAATATTTTATACTCAGAGAGAATCCATCGTCATGAAAACAAAGAAGTGAACCAATTCCATCCTCAAGATAAAAATGCTGCATTACTTCCTTGTTATCAATATGGTATTTTTTGAAAATGGCTGCCGCCAAATGATTCGTAACAGTTTGGTAATTACCATGAAAGAAATACTCCCCGAAAAAAAATTGCTCTTTCGCTAAAAAGAATAACAACAGGGCTGATGCATCCAATATCTTTTCTCGGTAGCCCACTGCTTTTATAACTTCATCGCCCAATAGCAGAAAGTTAAGGCAGTTTACCTTTCCTTTTTCAGTGGTTATCCGCTGCTGACTTGCTCCAAACTCGATTTTCTCGAATTGGATGGGTATCGGTGTTTTGAAAACAGGGAATGACCTGTTACGTTCAATAATGTTCTCAAACCTTAAAATTGGCTCGGTTATGAAACATTTTTTCAACATAACATTGAGGTTTGGATATTTTTTTCGGTAGTTCTGTACCAGGAAAAAATAATCTTCTGAAAGTTCCCCATGTATTAATTTACAGAAGGATAAATGAATGCGATAAAACATTTCAATCGTGTGATATGATAATTTTATTTTACCACAAAGTTAAAATAAAAATAACTGCTTATCCCTTTCGGTCAAGTGATTTTTTAGTACATTTGGA
>DYQT01000169.1 GCA_020719165.1 Draconibacterium orientale
ACAGGAAAACAGGTGAATGAAAGATTACAGTGAATGGCAATTACTTTTGTCTTCCCTGATTTTGCTGTGCCTCCTTCATTTCTGCTTCTGAAATCCATCCGCCTCCCAGCGCTTTATAAAGCTTCACATAAGCATTCAGATATTGCTGATAAGTGTTGGAAGCTGCGAGTTCCGAATCAAATTGCGTGCGCTCCGAGTCAAGCACTTCAAGATAACTGGTAACGCCTCCGTCATATCTTTCTTTCGAAAGTTTAGCCGCATTTTGAGAAGCAGTCATTTGCTTTATACGGGCTTGTGATTCCTTTTCGAGTGTCGAAATCTCGATCAGTGCATCTTCCACTTCACGGAATGCCTGAATAACGGTTTGGGCATAATATAAACTGTCCTGGATCATTCGTTCACGTTCAATTTGTAC
Organism: Draconibacterium orientale; assembly: GCA_020719165.1. GTDB lineage: Bacteria > Bacteroidota > Bacteroidia > Bacteroidales > FEN-979 > CAIVAT01. The sequence goes on from DYQT01000169.1 coordinate 416, forward strand.
CCGGCGCTTGTTTTTTCCAAATTCAAAAATAGGACCTAAAATACCGGCACCTACAGACCAAACAAAAGCATCCCCTGTAAAGAAAGTGTTCAACTCACTGCTTGCGGCGCCTAACATTCCACTGATGCTTATTGTTGGGAACCTCATGGCTTGTGCAACCCCTATTCTTGCATTTTGCGCTGCCAGCAGTTGCTCAACCTCCAGTACATCAGGACGACGCTCAATCAAAGATGAAGGCACTCCGGTCGGAATTTCAGGAGGCACAGGCTGATCAACAAGATTTTTATTGGTCATGATCTCACCCGGGTTGGAGCCAAGCAAGATGGACATTGCATTTTCAGTTTGCGCTACTAAACGCTCATAGAGGGGAATGGCTGCTTCGGCAATTGCTTCCTGAATCTGAGCCTGGTTCAGGTCAATTTCAGCGACAATGCCTTTGTTGAATCTTTCCTGGATGATGCGTTTGGATTCCTTCCTGGATTCCAGTGTTTTGATTGAAATATTATAACGCGATTTATAATCCAGTAAAAGGAAATAAGTTTCAGCGACAGCGGATATCAATGCTATCTGCACCGCTGACTTTCCATATTCAGTTGCCAGTAACTCCGCCTGGGCAGCTTCAGTTGAACGGCGGTACTTTCCCCAGAAATCGAGCTCCCACACCAGATTTGCCGTTCCGGCAAAATCATTAAAAGGACCCTGAACACCGCTTCCAGGAACATTATCCTGACCCCTTGCACCGGAAATTCCGTATCCGAGTTTAGGCCAATATTCAGCCTTGTTATAACCAACTATGTACATTGCCTCATCAATTCTTGACGCTGCGATTTTTACATCATAATTATTTACCAATGCAATATTGATCAACTTTTTCAAATCATCGTCCTGAAAAAGTTCCCACCATCGGAGATCAATTGTTGAATCCTGGGCACCCTCAGCAAACCTGAACTGATCCGGTGACTTCACAGCAGGCCGGTTATAGTTTGGACCAACCTTGCACGAAACGAAGATGACCGATAATATTAAAAGTTTTACAAATGTCTTTATCATGAATTCAATTTTTTATCAATGTTCAGAATTTGTAATTTGTGAATTTGTATTTGCTTTTACTGCTGCCAGTTTTAGTTCTCTCTTCTTTTCATACTTCCCAAGTTTCCCTATCAGAACATATAACATCGGGTACATAAATACCCCGACAACAGTTGCAAACAGCATCCCGGCAAATACCGCAACACCCATAACATTTCTTGCCAGCGCACCGGCACCGCTTGCTGTAATCAGAGGAATAACCCCTAGAATAAAAGCAAACGAGGTCATCAGGATGGGGCGTAAACGCAGTTTGGCTCCTTCCAAAGCAGCATCCTTTAATGATAACCCTGCTTCAAATTTCTCCTTCGCGTATTCGATGATTAGAATTGCATTTTTAGCAGCAAGCCCGATAAGGACAATCAGCGATATTTGAGCAAATACATTCAATACATAACTGTCCGATCCGAACCTGGCGAGCCAGAGCCCGGCAAAAGCGCCAAAAACTGCGAAAGGTGTCCCAAGCAGGATGGAAAATGGCAGCGACCAGCTTTCATACTGTGCCGCGAGGATGAGGAATACAAATATCAAAGCAAAAACCAGTACAACACTGGCTGTGCCTGAGGCTTTTTTCTCCTGGTACGACATGGCATTCCAAGAATAACCGATGTCGTCAGGCAAAACCTCCTTTGCCACTTCTTCCAGTGCTGCCAATGCCTGCGTAGAACTGTAGCCGGGTGCAGGAGCTCCCGTTACTTCAGCAGCGCGTGCCATATTGAACCGGAAGGTAAATTCCGGCCCACTGATGTTCTCAATTTTAACAATAGAGCTCAACGGAACCATCTCTCCCTCATTATTCCTGACATAAAACAAGGAAATATCCTTTTCATTGATCCTGTATTCGGGCTCAGCCTGAACATAAGATTTAAATACCCGGCCAAACCGGTTAAAGTCGTTCACGTAAGATCCACCCAAATAAGCTCCGATGGTATTGTATACATCGTTTAAAGACAACCCCATTTTTAAGGCTTTCTCCCGGTCAATGTCAAGGTATCTTTGTGGAGTGGATGCCTGAAATGTTGTGAAAGCCGAGCCAATCTCCGGTCTTTTCCTGATCGCCTGAATGAACTTCTGTGTTTGTTCGGATAGATACTGTGGTGTATTTCCTGTTTTATCCTGAATCATTATGCTGAATCCTGATCCGTTACCCAATCCTGGTATGGCGGGCGGGCCAAAAGCGAATGACTGGGCTTCTGGAATGGTTGCAAAAAATTTACCGTTCAGCCTTCTCATCAGGTTATCGACCCTATCTTCAATTCCTCTCTCCGACCATTCCTTTAGAGCAACAAAGATGAAAACAGAGTTGGTTGAATAACCTCCGGTAAGCATGCTAAATCCGGTAATGTTAGTGGCATATTCCACCCCTTTTTCACTGGCTAAAATAGTCTCAATTTTATTGGCCACCTGGTCCGCTCTTTGAAGGGATGAGGCATCAGGCAACTGGGCATTGATGAAAAAGTAACCCATGTCTTCCTCCGGAATAAATCCGCCGGGTACAAATTTCCCCAATACTCCTGCAAGAGAAACCAACAGGACGATAAAGACCACACCCCGGCCGGCTTTACGAATGATGACCCCGGAAAAACTGGTATAGGAATGATTGGCTTTATCAAAATATTTATTAAAACCTCCGAAAAATTTCCCCATCAATCCTTTTGATGGCTTGGGATGTCTTAGCAAGAGAGAGCAAAGTGCTGGACTAAGTGTGAGAGAATTAAGTGCCGAAAAGGCAACCGATACTGCAATGGTAATCGCAAACTGCTGATATAACCTTCCTGTAATTCCGGCAACTGCTGCAACCGGGATAAATACGGCAGCCATAACCAGTGTGGTAGCTATGATGGGACCCGTAACCTGCGACATGGCCTTAACCGTTGCTTCCTTAGGATTCATTCCATGCTCAATATTGAGCATGACCGCTTCCACCACAACAATAGCATCATCTACTACAATCCCGATGGCGAGCACAAGTCCAAGCAGTGATAAAGTGTTGATCGAGAATCCAAGCAAAGGGAAAACGATAAAAGCACCCACCAGTGAAACAGGAACCGCAAGCATCGGGATCAGTAATGCTCTCCAATTTTGCAGGAAAATAAATACAACGATGATCACAAGGATCAGGGCTTCATATAGGGTATGAATAATTTCAGTGATCCCTTCGGAAATTGCCAGTGTTGTATCCAGTGAAACATCATATTTTATATCTTCAGGGAAAGTCTTGGCGATCTCTTCCATGGTGGTTTTTACGGCTGCAGCAATTTCCATGGCGTTTGACCCGGGCGACTGATAGAGCGCAACCGCAGCGCAATCCTTTTGGTTCATCCGGTTAAAGGATTTATAAGTTTCCGTGCCTAATTCAACCCTTGCAACATCTTTCACTTTTACCTGGAATCCTTCGGCTGATTGCCTCACAACAATATTTCCAAATTCTTCTTCAGATTGCAAACGGTCCTTTAGTCTGACCGTGTAGGTAAATTCTGTACCCGGGGGCGCCGGTTCAGCGCCATACTTTCCTCCGGCAACGATGATGTTTTGCGCTTTCACAGCATTCACAACATCATTGATGGTTAGTCCCATCTCTGCTAAACGGTCGGGTTTTACCCAAATGCGCATCGCATAATCACCGGCACCGAAAATATCTACTTTCCCGATGCCCGGAATCCTGGCCAAAATATCCGATACATTTATTTTCGTGTAGTTACTTAGGAAAATCTTGTCGTATGTATTATTTGGCGAAGTAACCGAAATCAGCATTAACGGAAAAGCCAGCGACTTTTTTGTCGTAACACCCAGCCTTTTTACATCGTCGGGAAGTTTGGGAGAAGCTGCCGATACACGGTTTTGAGTGAGCACATTGTTCATGTCAGGATCCGTGCCTACCTCGAATGAAACCCTGAGGCTCATCACACCATCGTTGGTGTTAATTGACTGCATGTAGAGGCTGTTTTCGACACCGTTAATTTCCTGTTCAAGCGGTGTGGCAACTGACTGTTCCACATTCAAAGAACTGGCACCGGTGTAGGTTCCGGTCACCTGAACCATTGGTGGTGTCAGATCAGGGTATTGTGCAATGGGTAAACTCAGCATAGAGATTACACCCACAATGACAATAATGATGGATATAACCATTGCGACGATTGGCCGGCGTACAAAAAAATCACCCATATTTTTATGGTTTAATAATTATTTAAAATCAATGAACTCTTTTGGAATTTCGACCAACTGCGGAGTAACTTTGTTACCCGGACGTGCATACATCAATCCTTCGAAAATAATCTGATCCTCGGCCTTCAATCCTTCCAATACCAGCCACATACTTCCAACCTTCGGTCCGAGTTTGATCTGGCGGGTTTCAACTTCATTGTTAGCATTTAGGGAATAGACCATAAAATTGCCCTGGATTTCTCTCACGCAACGCTGAGGAATGAGCAGTCCGTTTTCGACTTCATCCATGATGACCCTTAACCTTGCAAACTGTCCGGGACGAAGCAAGTTTCCCTGATTAAAAAAGGAGACCTGCATAAGGATGGTTCCTGTACTGGGATCAACCTGCCTGTCGGCAAAATTGAACCGGCCTGGGCTTTCGAAGGTCGTTCCATCGGCAAGTACCAGGCTGATCTGTGCTTTTTGTTTTGGTTTTTGTTCCTGGCCTTCGGCTTCTGCTTTGTTCTTTTCCTGCATGCTTCTTACCAGTCCAAGAAATTCAGATTCGCTGATTGAAAACTGAACCAGAATGGTATCAGTTGTTGAAACGGTGTTTAGCACGACTGGGTTAGGTGCTTTTCCGACATACTCGCCGGTTTTGGCTTCAGTCTTACCTATGATCCCGTCAATGGGCGAAGTGATCCGCGTATAGCTCAGATTGATCTGGGCGTAACGCAGCTGAGCTTGAGCAGCCTCCACTGAAGCCTGCGCTGATTCATATTGTGCTTCAGCGGCATCCAGATCGCTTTGGGCAACAGCATTAATTGCAGCCAGCGGACGGTATCGCTTCACATCGCTCTCCGCCTTGGCAAGCATGGTTTCGGCTTGCGCCAAAAGACTTAGTTGCTGGGCTTCCAGTGCTTTCAAAGGCTCAGGATCAATCGTATAGAGCAATTGACCTTTCTTTACAGTTGATCCTTCCTGGAAGTGAATCCCGGTAAGGAATCCATCCACCCTTGCCCGGATAGGAATATCCTTATAACCATAGGTTTGTCCTGTAAAATCATTCGGGATGGGAACATTGGTCTGTAATACTTTGATAAGTTGAACGCCCGGAGGTGGAACTTCTTTTTGTTCCTTTTTTCCACAGGAAATAAGCAAAAGCAGAAAGAAGTAAAGAATGAGTTGCCCGCTGAGAAAATGATGCTTTTTAATCATAAATAAAAGGATATTAGTAATATACAATTTTTGTGATGATACTGAACCGAAAACAAAACTACAATTTATTTGTGTGCTTAACCGATATTTTTTTAATATACAAAACTAATTCAATAGAAATAGGAACGCAATAGAACCTAGGTACTAGATAAATTCATTTACTCTAAACCAGTTATTCTGTAAATTTGCTTAACAATTAAAAATTTTTATTATGCTTAATGCATTTCTTTTTGGCTTGTTAGCTACCTCTTCTCTTCTGATCGGAGGGATGATCGCCTCCCGGTTTAACCTGGGCAAACGCACCCTTGGAATCATCATGGCTTTTGGTGCTGGCGCGCTTATTTCGGCTGTTACTTACGAGCTTGTGTATGAAGCAGTAAAAATGGGCAAAGGCACAGGATTTCCCGCATTCGGGTTTTTTGCCGGGGCATTAACTTTTTTTCTGAGCGACAAGCTGATTGAAAAATTTGGAGCAAAAGGTCGCGGAGATTTGGAGGCATCACATTCTTCAAAGCTTATCGTTCCAATGGTTCTGGCCATAATTCTTGACGGAATCCCTGAATCCATTGTTATTGGTTTGGGAATATTTGAGGGTGGAAAAGTTAGCCTTGCCATGTTGGTTGCAGTATTTATTTCAAATTTACCTGAAGCTATTGCCGGCTCTACAGGAATGAAAGCCGGAGGATGGAGGCGGGGGAAGATTCAATTCCTGTGGCTAATTATTACTTTGGTATGCGCCGGAGCTTCGGTGGTAGGATTTAGTCTTTTCAGCCAGGCCTCCATCGAATGGTTGTCTTTTATCCAGGCCTTTGCAGGAGGAGCCATCCTGATGATGCTTGCCAATTCCATGATACCCGAATCGTTTGAGCATGGCCGAAAATTAGCCGGTGTGTTTACGGTGCTGGGATTTGCTGTTTCAGTAGCGGTTGTGGTGCTGGAGCATTCGTAATTGCTGAGACCTTAGATTTAGATTAAAGACTTTAGACTGTGGGATATTTATGAAAGGATGATGGTTCTGTTAGGTGGCAGCATTAATTTCTGATCGGTTCGTAATGATTTACAACAATTCCGCAGTCGAACGACTGGGATTTCTTCAATTTCAGGTTTAGTTTGCTTTCCAGTGTGTTAAAGATGGGCATCCCGGTACCAATTGCAGTTGGGTTAATAAATAAATGATACTCGTCAATCAATCCCAGCCTGATTAATGCCGAAACAAAAGTGGCACCGCCATAAGCGATAAGGTCTTTTCCCTGCCCAAATTTTAATTTGGTGATTTCGTAGTGCAGATCACCTTTGGCAAGGATGGTATTGTCCCATAACGACTTTTCAAGCGTCCTGGTAAAGACAACTTTTCGGGTGCTGTTGTACTTATCAGCGCCTTCCTGCTTCGGATTGGCGGCCCAATAAGGAATGAACCCTTCGGCAAGGTTTCGGCCGAGAAGGATGCAATCAACCGGTTCGGTTATTTCATCTACATATTTTTTAATTTCATTGTCCCAGTTCCATACCGCCCAGTCGAGTTGGCCATTTGGGCTGGCAATGAACCCGTCAACAGTCATTTGAACCTGAAGTTTTAACCTTCGCATAGCA
>DYQT01000170.1 GCA_020719165.1 Draconibacterium orientale
TGTCATTATCCAAATGTACTAAAAAATCACTTGACCGAAAGGGATAAGCAGTTATGTTTTTAATGTGGCATCCATTGTTGCCTTTGGCAGTGTAATCATGACATTTGTCGGAGTCAATTATTACCTTTCCAAAGGAATGCACAGTTATGGCGCCGGCGACACACCTGTTTTTCCTGTTTGGGCATGGGGACTGATTTTATCAATCATTTTCCTGATTATATTTGCCGGGTTGAAACAAAGGATGAATAAATACGGGACTAAATAATGCGCCAAGGCCCGCTTTTTACCTATATGAAATCCCTAACGGGATTTTATGACCTCTCCCCGACCCTCCCCTTGAAGGGGAGGGTCGGGGAGAGGTCGCTGTAATTCAGAAATTAAAACTGTCATTTAAGCAGACGTCAAATTTAATTTTTGTTGTATTTTTATGGAAAGAAAGCAATTATGAAAAGGATACTGATTTTTTTATCGGCTCTTTATTTGGGAATGATGGCCCATGCCGGAATGGTTGATCATGTATTTTACTTCAGCAACGTTCAGGTTGGATCTAACGGGCCTTATCACACAGTGAGTTTCGAGAATACGCTACTTTGCGGCATTCCGGGTGAACCTTTGATGCCCTGGCATGAAGTGGCGCTGATGGTGCCTCCCGGGGAAACTGCCATTTCCATTGAGTTGATCGAAGAGGACGAGACTGCTATCCCGGGTTCTTTTCTGCTGTACCCGAAACAGCCTGTAAGGCCACTCTCAGCAGATGAGCCGGGCGAATTTGTAAAGAACGAAAAAGTTTACCTGCAAACGGATGTTTATCCCCGGCAGCGAACCGGCCAGTTGCTCACGCAGCGCCTGAATGGTTATACCCTGGCCCTGTGCACCTTTACACCGGTAAAATATATCCCGGGAAAGAGAACGATCTCCTATTTCAAAAAAGTAACCGTAAGGATCATAACCGCCGCTGATGCGCCATCGCGGAATGCTTTGAGCAATTTGCCATTGGCCGGGTCGGTGCTGAACAGGGTAAAAAGTTTTGTAATGAATCCTGAGATGATGAACCGTTACCCGCAGCGGGAAGCGCCAGCTATAAATTATGAATATCTCATTATTTCACCGGTTGCTTTTAAAAACGAATTTCAGCCACTGATCACCATGCACAGCGGAATGGGAATTTCGGTGCGGGTGGTCGCAACCGACAGCATCTCTGCCACGATGACAGGGTTCGACATGCAGGAAAAGATTCGGAACTTTATCATCAATCAATATCAAAATCACAGCATCCAGTATGTTTTGCTTGCAGGAAATCCGGCGTTGATTCCCTCCCGGGGCTTCTATTGTTTTGTGCAATCGGGAAGTACTCCTTACACGGATTCCAATATTCCCGCCGATCTCTATTATTCTGGATTAGATGGCAATTATGATGCAAACGGAAATCATATTTATGCCGAAATTGCCGACAACGCCGACCTTCTGCCTGAGGTTGCAGTTGCCCGATTCACGGTGAATGATACAGCAGAACTTCGCCGGATGATCCGGAAAACGGTGGGCTACCAAACCAATCCGGTACTCGGGGAGTTTTCAAAGCCTTTGCTGGCAGGCGAATATCTGTATAACAACCCGGTCACTTTCGGAGGTGATTACATGGACCTGTTTATCGATGACCACAACGATAACGGGTATTTTACACATGGCATTCCCTCTGCAACCAATCAGATTGTAACATTGTACGATTCGCTTATCGCACCGCCCCTCACCATGTGGCAGTGGAGCGCTTCGATGCTGCTGGCACGTATCAACCAGGGAAATTCCTTTATCCATCATCTGGGACATGCCAGTACTACATATATGATGCGGCTGCAGATGTCGGCCATCACCAATGCCAATTTTTCGCAGGTAAACGGAATCACCCATAATTACCAGTTCCTCTATACCCAGGGTTGTTACGATGGTGCATTTGATATCGGAGGAGGATGCATAGCTGCCAAGGCAGTCACCATTGATAACTTTCTGGTTGCCGGAGTGTTCAATTCACGTTACGGATGGTTTAACCAGGGAACCACCGATGGCCCTTCGCAACACCTGGAAAGGGAATTTGTGAGTGCCTTATATACCGACACTTTACCCGAAAAACATCTCGGAGCTGCCCATATGATCTCCAAGATTAAAACAGCTCCATGGGTTTCACTTCCGGGAGAGTTTGAACCGGGAGCCCAGCGCTGGTGCCATTATTGCTGCAATGTGTTTGGCGATCCGGCCCTCGAAATCCGTACCGAAGAACCAACCTCCTTCACCAACATCACCTGGACCGGCAACATTGATTCTGACTGGAATAACCCGGGAAACTGGAACCTGAACCTTGTCCCCACCTCCCTGTATGATGTAACAATTCCCAACACCACCAACAATCCGGTCATCACTACCGTCAATAAGGCATTCTGCCATAACCTCAACATCCTGAACGGAGGGAATCTTGCCATAAACCCCGATAAATCAATGGTTGTGTATGGAACAGTTACCATCGTCGGAGAATAAGGCATAAACTGTGATAATTGTCGTTTAAAACAAATACCGTATGCAAAACAGACACACCATCCTGGCTCTTTCCATCATCATTTTTTTGGTGATGAATCAATCCTTTTCACAGGTTGCCATTAATACCGATGGCAGCTCGGCGGTACCTTCTGCGATCCTCGATATTAAATCGACCAACAAGGGATTGCTGCCACCCCGCGTTAATCTGGCCAGCGTATCGGATGTTACAACCATTGCTTCACCGGTTGCCGGATTAATGGTTTACAATACCAACGCGAACATCACCAATGGTTGTGGTGTTGGTTTTTATTACTTCAATGCATCAAAATGGGTAAAACTTGCATCCAATACCATGCATTACTTAGGTGAATGGTATGGCGGCGGACATATTTTCTGGCTCGATGAAACCGGCGAGCACGGACTTATCGCTGCTCCCTCTGATCAGGGTTCTGTTGGAGGGATAAGATGGCATAATGGTACATTTAAAATTACCGGGGCAACTGCCGATGGGGTTTATGCAGGGAAACACAATACCGATAAAATCATTGCTTCCCAGGGAGTTGGCGCTTATGCTGCAATACTTTGCCGCGACCACACCTATACCAACAGCAATGTGTTTTATACCGATTGGTACCTGCCGTCAAAATATGAACTTAACCTGATGTACCAGAATCGCGCCCTTCTTGCTCCATTTAATTCTGTTTCGGGGATTTACTGGAGCTCAACCGAAGGTACTGCAAACCCGACGAACATGGCGTTTGAACAGGAGTTTATGACAGGAGGGGGAGGATTTCAGGACGAAGGACAAAAGGATTGGCAAAACCAGGTAAGGTGCATAAGGAAGTTTTAATGCCACTTTATTCAAGGATGATTGTTGCTCACAATCAACATAATACAAATATTTGATGGGGAGATTTGTTTTCCTATTGAAATATTATTTAGATTTGCACTAAATAAGATATTTAAACTATAAACAATCAATCGTTTAATCAGTCAAATGATCAATAATTCTGAAAACAAATCAAGAACAATGAAAAACCTCAAACAAACTGGCATATGGGCAATCGCCCTCTTTATTCTGGGATTTACCTCCATCCTGCAGGCACAAAATTATCCTTATGAACTTTCCAAACTACCCTATGCATTCAATGCACTTGAACCGGCAATAGATGCATCGACCATGGAAATTCACTATTCGAAACATCACGCGGCCTATGTTAAAAATCTTAACAATGCATTAAAAGGCGGAGGTAACGAAAAGTATTCACTGGATGAGCTCCTGTTATATGCCGGTGAATTTGATGATGTGATCCGCAACAATGCCGGAGGGCATTTCAACCATTCGATGCTTTGGAACATCCTTGCGCTCGATCATCCCTTCAATCCGCAAAGCGAAGTTGGAAAAGCGGTTATATCAGCTTTTAGCTCTCCCGACAGTCTGAAAACGCTCTTAAGCAAGGCTGGCGCAACCCGTTTTGGATCAGGCTGGGCATGGCTTTATGTTACAACCGATAAAAAACTTGCGGTATGTTCCTCACCGAATCAGGACAATCCGATCATGGATGTTTCGCCCGAAAGGGGAATTCCGATACTCGGAATCGATGTTTGGGAGCATGCCTATTACCTGAAGTATCAGAATAAACGGGGCGATTATCTCACAGCTGTTTTAAATGCAATTAACTGGGATGCAGTGAATAAAAATTACACAGAGGCAATATCAAGTCCATTGCTCATAACCATTGAGAAGGAAAGTTGGAGCGAATTAAACGCCTTCCATGCAATTATGGCAGCTACCTTTCACCCGTCTGAAGACGGCAATCTGAAACCTATTCGCGAGCGTTCCGGTGAATTTATGGCAAAAGCAAAAGCGCTGCAAGACGGCAAAATTCCACCTTCATTCAATACCCCGGAGGTTAAAAAAGCAATAGCTGAACTGGTCAAAGGATCGGCGGCACTGAACCAAATGGTTCTTAAAAAGGCGGATGATAAAACAATTTCCAAAAAACTGGGCGATCTTCACGATGTGTTTCATACCATTCAGGGGCTTTGCAGGCATTGATAATCAACGCATTCCGAAACTATAAAAACACAATCATTTTCCAGCGCCATGTTTTTCGTTGAAAAACCTGTGAAAAAATAGCAGCTGATATTCAACGGCATTTTCCCAATATTCCCAGTTATGGGCCCCTGGCCGTTCTACATAATCGTGGGGAATTTTTAGTGTCAGCATTTTTTGATGCAACTGTTTATTGACAGTGTAAAAAAAATCGTCTGTTCCGCACTCTATCATCAGGGCAACAGGCTGGGGCAGCTTCCGTTCGATCATGTTGATTACACTCATCTTCTGCCAGTTGAGGCTGTGGCTGTGCGCATCTCCGATACGCCTGGCGATGTTCCACTCATCGGGGAAAGGCCTCAGATCGACTCCTCCGCTCATGGATCCTGCTGCTCCGAAAACATCGGGATGTTTCAGGGCAAGGTATAATGCCCCATGTCCTCCCATGCTCAGGCCGGTAATTGCCCGGTGGTTCCTGTCGGCGAGGGTTCGGTAATTTGCATCAACATACTTCACTACTTCCCTGCTGATGTGCGTATCATATCTGAATGTGGAATCGATCGGACTGTCAAAATACCAACTGCTGTGGCTACCGTCGGGGCAAACAATCACCAATTGCATCTGGTCGGCATATTCTTTAATCCCCGGAACTCTTTTTACCCATTGGCTGTAGCGATCGCTATATCCATGCAACAAAAAAACAACCGGAAATCGCAGGTTTTTAGTTTGATAGGCATCGGGTTTAATAATCACACATTTTATCTCTTTGTGCATCGCGTTGCTGTATATCCTTGCTGTATCAACCGATGCTGCATGAGCGGTGCAGTAAAGGAGCGTGAAAGTCAGAAGGAATACTATTTTTTTCATACCATCGTAGTGCATCACAATGAAAAGATTTGGTAAATTTACACAATGATCATTTAACAGGATGTTTATGAAGAAGAAAAAAAAATTGAAAGAATCCTTAAAGCAGGGAAATAAAAAAATGTTGCGCAGAGCTGAATTGGCCCTGAAAAACGAATTCTATCTTGAGGCTTCCTGGATTATCTCAGCCATGCTTGAAAAACGGGTAAAATACATTTTGGAAAAAGTTGAAGTCCAAAAGCAGGGATTGGTAAATTCCTTTGATCAGAATATCAAGCGTATCAAACATTTAAGGCTTACATCCGATTTGCCGTTGTTGACAGATCATATTGAAATACAACTGATTGACGCACTGCGCATCTGGAAAAACCAGCGCAATGAGGTGATGAAAGATATGCTGGTGAGGCATATTACAAAAGAGCGCATGGAAAGGCTGGCCAACGATGGTTTCCGTATCCTGCAAGGATGGAACACCAGTGTGAAAGCGTTCAAACACGATTCTGTTAAAAATTAGATATTATGAAAAACATCCTTTACAACTCATTATTTGTCGTTGTACTTTGCTTTGTATCATTCAATGCAATTTCACAATGGAGCACCAACCCTGCGGTTAACAACACGATTTGCAATCTTTCCGGTGAACAGGCAATTCCGAAGGTAGTCACCTGCTCAAACGGAGATACCTACATCGGCTATTTTTCCAATGAAGGAGGCAACTACAATGTAAGGCTGCAACGGCTGGATGCACTCGGAAATATCTTGTGGGCTCCCAATGGTATTCTGATCAGCGCCAATTCCCAGCAGACCTGGCTTACCGACTGGGACATGACCTGTGATGTGGCTAACCACGCCATTCTTGCCTTTAACGACATTCGTACCGGCAATACAAATGTTGTTGGATACAGAATATCACCTTCAGGAAGTTTTGTTTGGGGAGCCAACGGTGTTCAGTTGTCAAACAGCACCGCATTCAATGCGGCGCCAAAAGTGGTTGCAACATCAGCCGGTAACATTGTATTTGCCTGGCAAGCCGACAACGTCATCATCATTCAGAAACTCGACCCGGCCGGAGCACTCCAGTGGGGTCCTGCCGGAATAACCCTGACCTCTGCAAACCGTCTCACATGGCCACAACTGTTACCTGTGGGGACAGATGAGGTTATTTTAAAATATTTTGATGACAGTGGTCCGGTAAATGCCCCCACCCGGCATGTATTCGCCCAGCGTTACAGTCCGACAGGTACAGCGGTTTGGGCTGGGGCAGCCACGATCTCTGCAGCGGGAGGAATTTCAGCCTGGACACAAATCTTCCCGTTCATCAACGATGGCAGCGATGGTTTCTATATTGCCTGGCACGACGACCGCGACAACAACCAGCGGGCCAGCGTGTTTGTTCAGCATATCAGTGCTGCGGGTACGGTATTATTTGCAGCAAACGGTGTGGAAGCGTCAAATCTCTCGGCAATGAATCACTATTATCCCAAACTGGCTCTTCCAACAGGGTCGGCAGATGTGTATGTTTACTGGAATGAAATGAACAGTCTCCAAAGCCAGTGGGGGATTTTCGGACAAAAAATAAGCTCGTCCGGGACTGTTCAATGGGGTAGCGGCGGGATGACCTTCATCCCGGTTTCAACCACAAATGTGTATCCGTATGAGGCCCGGAAAAGTCCAACCGACATGATTCTGGTTTATGAGGAATACACAAACTCAATAGACGGGATGATCAAGGCCATGCGGATTTCACCATCAGGTACTTTGTTGTGGACACCGGCGCAAAAGGAGATCTGCACTGTTTCATCGCAAAAAGTTCACCCGGTTGTGAACGAATTTGGCAACAACCAATGGATTGTTGCCTGGGAGGACGACCGCACGGGCAATGCCGATATCATGGCCCAGAATATACAATTGGATGGCTCCCTGGGGCCCTCCTTTTCCGGAACCATCTCGGGAACCATCACGCTGAACGGGGGATCAGGAAATGTGACCCAGGTGGGTGTCCAGGC
>DYQT01000171.1 GCA_020719165.1 Draconibacterium orientale
TTCAGCAGCCGTAAGTAAAGAATGCAAATCCTCCCCGTCACCCGTCACTTGTCACGTGTCGCCTCCCATTCGTCATTCGTAATTCGTAATTCGTCATTCGTCATTCGTCATTCGTCATTCGTCATTCGTCATTCGTCATTTATTTCAACAGCTCCTTCACCGCCTCCTCAATCTGCTGATCGCGCCCAGACGAGAGAATTCCAGGATCGTTGGCCACCCTGACATCGGGCTCCATCTGGTTGTTTTCACAAAATTTACCATCGGCGGTGCGCCAGCCACCCATCGGAATACCGAAGACCAGCGTAGGGTCGATCTGCGCCTCCCACCAAACAAAAGTACCCGTGCCGGGCACCGGCATGCCCAGGGTTTTCCCGGTGTTCTTCAGCTTGTATGCTACCGGGAAAAGGTGTGCATCGGAATAGTTGCTTTCCCCGACAAGGACGATGGATGGTTTCACCCATTTATCATAGGGTTCCGACCCGATATATTGTCCGTGTGGAACAATATCAATGTATTTTTTCCCGCTGAGGAAATCTGAAAGCTGCTCATGGATGTTACCACCTCCGTTGAAACGGGTGTCGATAATGATCGCAACCTTCTCAAAATTTCGGCCGAGGGCCTCCTCGAATACAGTGCGCATGCTTGCATCATCCATCGAACGAACGTGAATATACCCCACTTTCCCTTTCGAAAGTTTTTCCGTCTCGTTCCGGCGATTTTTCACCCAGCGCTGATATAAAAGTTCGTTTGCCTCCCCAAGGTTGACAGGCTTCAAACTCTCTTCCCAACGTTCGCCCGAAAGGGGATTATACACAGATATTAAGGTAAGTTTGCCCGACTTCCGGTTCAGCTTTACATAAAAATCAACCGAATCCGAAATCACCTCACCATCAATTTTTTCGAGAATGCATCCTGCTTTCACCTTCGACACCGCTTTATCAAGCGGGCCTCCTTCGATCACCTCAGCAATCTTCAACCCGGGGCCTGCAAAGTTGTAATCATAAAAAAGCCCCAGATCGGCAGTCTGATCCATATTGGGCCGATTGGCCCTGTAACCGCAACCGGTATGCGAAGCATTCATCTCCCCAAGCATTTCGCTCAGCATCTCAGCAAAATCGTAATTGTTGTTGATGTAGGGCAGAAATTTTTTATAGGCACCATAATAGTAATCCCAGTCAACACCCTGCATGTCCTCTACATAAAATTTCTCCTTGAACTGGCGCCACGAATGATCAAAAATGTAACTGCGCTCTTCAGCAGGCTTCAGCAGCATTTCGCCATTCGTTTTTAAGGGTTCCGACTTGCCTCCTTCCACTTCAACTTTCATGGGCTTGCCATCAGCAAAAAGGAGAATAAACTTTCCATCCGAAGATAATTCCATCCCCGAACGCTTCACCCCAAGTTTGGCAAGCAATTTCGTTTCATGGGTACGAAGATCACACACCCATAAATCATTGTCCTTTTCAAAACTGGTCAGGTAAAAAAGTTTCTCTCCATCCTTCGAGAGCAGCCAATCCCTCAGTTCTGAGGTATGCAGCGTAAGTTTGCACTTTCTTTCTGTCAGGTTTTCCCAGTCAATCACCACCTTCACCGAATCCAGTTTTGATGCTGTTGCTGTGTCGGCCTTGCTTTTTTTATCCTTTTCCGGTTTTGACTTTGCCTCGTTTTTTTTCTTCTCCTTTTCCGCTTTTTCCTCCTGCTCCTTCACCATGGCCAGCTCCTCTTTCGAAAGGTTGAACCGGTCGAATGCCGCCTTCGTGAAAAACATGGCGTACACATCCGCACTCGCCAGGTTTCCACCCTGTTCACGGTCACCATTGCGATTCGATCCCCATATCATCATTTTGCCATCAACCGACCATTTTGGAATGTAGTCATCATAACCGCTAAGGGTCAGATTTTTAATCTCCCCTTTCCCGTCCGACGACACCAGCCCGACTTCGGGGCTAAAAATTCTGTCGGGAAAAGCATAATTCACCAGAAACCATTTGCCATCTGGCGACCATTGGTAATACTGGTCACCGTCGGCATAGGAATAGTTGACATTCGCCGGCATGATGGTTCTGGTCATCTTACTGGCCAAATTGATTACCTTCAACACAACCCTGTTCTCCAGGTAGGCGATCTCTTTGCCATCGGGAGAATATTCGGGCTGAAACTCTTCAGCAGCAGTAGCAACAACGGGTTGCGTATTCAAAACCGTAGAGGCATAAAAACAGGGTTCCTCCTTTCGAACAATCGATGTGACATATATATTCCAACTGTTGTTTACTTCGGCGGCATAAACCAATGAGCGTCCGTCGGGACTGAAACTCACACTGCGTTCCTGGTAGGGAGTGTTGGTAATCCGCTTGGTAAAGGCACCATCGATACTGCTCACAAAAACCTCACCGCGAAAGATATAGGCATACTCCTTCCCGTTAGATGAAAGCCTCATCTCGGTAAAACCATCGTTTACCGGAACAATCCTGTCCTGAACCGAACGGCCATCAGCAAATATATTTACCACGATTTTTGTGGGTTCCCCGCCCGGCCTAAGGGTATAAAGCGCTCCATCCCAGGTAAAACAAAGCGTATTGTCACTGGCACGGCTGAGAAAGCGAACAGGATGTTTTGTAAATTTTGTGATTTCGGTGCTTTTTGAAGGGTCGCCGATCGAACTTTTAAACACATTGAAAGAGCCATTTTGCTCACTCAGGTAATAAAAATCCCGGTTATTTGAATCAAAAACCGGATTTCGATCCTCCCCTTTGAATTTGGTAAGCTGGGTGTACCTCTTTGTATTGAAATCGTATAGCCAGATATCGCGGGCAATGGCCGAAGTATGATGCTTCCGCCATTCGTTTTCATACCCCTTGATGTCCTCATACAGGATTTTATCACCGGTTGAAGTCGGACATGCCTGAAGTGCCGGCGTAGGGAGCAGCATGGTAACCTTACCTCCCGAAACCGGCACCGAGTAAAGTTCACTCATCAGTGCCATTGGAAATTGAGCATTGGTGACCACATCCTGGCGATAGGCCGAAAAAATCACATCCTGGTTGTTGGCAGTAAAATTCCAGGGAACCTCCCGGTTTGAGCTGAAGGTCAGCCTCCTCGCTTCACCACCTGTGGATGGCATCACGAAAATATCAAAATTTCCGGTACGGTCGGAGGCAAATGCAAAATGCTTCCCGTCATGACTCCAGACCGGGGCATATTCATACGATTCGGTGAGGGTCATGGGAGAGGCGGTGCCCCCTTTTGCCGATACCGACCAGATATCGCCCTTGTAACAAAAAAGGATAGTGGTTCCATCAGGAGATATCGCCGTATAACGCATCCACAGTATATTTTCCTGGCTGAAGGTTTGAAATGAGATAAAAAGTAACAAAGCAAATGCAAGACTGTTTTTCATATCACGCTGTATTAATTTGTTGATTGACCCGATTGTTCTTCTTCCCTGACAAAGGTAAACAAATGATAATTCTATACCCAACGAGATGAACATTTTACACAATTTTGCTTAATAATTGTCAAATTGATGAGCATCTGCAAACTGAATTACCTATAAATCGACACAGCATTTTTATCAATTCATGTTTTTTTCATCTGAATTTCTATAATTTTGTTGGTTTAATAATGTCAGCCGGTTTCAACTTTCACTTTATATCCAGGAAATGAATCTACGATTTACCCTCTTAACGATTTTCCTGCTTTCTGGCAGTCTGCTGCTTTCAGCCCAGGAGCCGGCATCCCGCGACACTTTCGATATAACCAGGCACACCATGCTGTTCCCCCAACCTCCGCAGCAATGGAAATTCAAAATCTCGGCAGGTCTTTCAATGGTAAAACCACCCAAAGACCTGCTCGAAAACTCATACCAGGCGCCACTGGTCAATATCCACATGATTTTCGGTCTTCCCTGGAATTTATCTCTCGAATCAAATCTAACCACCATCGTTGTCTCAAATCAACTCACCCTGGGTCCGCGATTCAGCTATCTCTTCAAAAACTTCGGCGTCAATGCCGGATGGGATGTCGGCTTTATCTATGGACAGTTAAGACAAGGCGGATTTGATAACAATCTTCAGGCATGGATCCATTATCCCAATCTCGCGGTTGGATATAAGCTGAAGAAAATGTCGTTTACCATTAAAGGCGAATTGGTTTTTGTGACCAAGTCTTCATCAAAAACGGGAGAAAACGAAGTAAACCTTTCCCGAAATTTTCTCAATGGCGGTACCCTCGCCCTTTACATTGAACAGCGCATTCACAAAAACAAGGTCTTTGTGATTGGGATCAAAGATAATTATGAGAAATTTTACTGGCCCACCTGGATGATTTACACAACTTTTAACCGGTATTATCATATTCCCGAACTCTCTTTTAGCTGGATACTATGAAAACCAAACTTTTATATCTCACAGGGCTAATCGTGTTCCTTATTGGATGCAACAAGGATACAGTCGTTCCTGTTCCATCGCCTGGTTCGGCATTTATTAATGAAACCAACCCCCTGCATAAACAGTCAAAACTTATCATGGAAGGGGTATATCGTGTAACCACAGGATCTGAAAAATTTGGCGAGTATGTCGTGCTGAAATGGAATCGCAGCGGGGTATTATTTACCTGCAACAATGGATTACACTTTATCATGCAGGCCGGGAGTCTCGATTCTGTGATTTTTGTTCAGGGCTACTGGCGCGACGGATACAGTGATGCCACAGGTTTGTGCAACATGTATATTGCTAAAAATGAAGGTGGTGCAGCCATCATGACCGGCAATGAGCCCGGCAATATTATCCTCCGCGGTGCCTATGGAAAAGAGAGCGGACTGCCCGATCAAACGCTGACATTGGAATTCTTAAGGCCTTTTTCGGCCAAAGTGAAGAACAGCAAATTCAATATTCTCGGGCATCGATCGGGTGGCCGAAATTCCGACCGACTTCCGGTATCCGAGAACAGCCTTGCAATGGTCAGATTTACTGAAAAGCTTGGAACTACAGGCATTGAGGTAGATCCCCGCATATCGAGCGATGGCGTTGTGTTCATTTACCATGATGCAGATATTAACACACGACTCACCCAAAAAGGCCCCCTCGCCGGAGATGTGAGCGCCTATACATGGAAACAATTATCCACTTTTGTCACCCTCATTCATGGTGAGAAAATACCATCGCTGGAGGAGCTTTTGACCTTTACAATTGACAGCACAGAATTAAACTTTGTGTACCTCGACATGAAAAGTGCAGAAGCCGTGCCAGTGGTTATCCCTATTCAAAAACGTGCTATACAGCGGGCAGCCGAAAAAGGTCGTGTCGTTACAATCGTTCTGGGAATCCCCAACACGGATGTACTTGATGCTTTGATGGCTTACCCTGATTATCAGAATGTTCCATCCTTGTGTGAACTTACTGTTGAGGATGTAAGAATGGTTAATTCAAAAGTATGGGCACCCCGCTGGACCCTTGGAACTCAAAATGACCTGGTTCAGCAAATGCATAACGAAGGGAGACTGGCCGTATGCTGGACCATCGACTCGCCCAACTGGATAAAGAACTACCTGGAAACCGGGAGCTTCGATGGGTTGTTGACAAATTTCCCTTACGTAGTAGCATATTATCATTATATACAGGAATAACGATATGGGCAAAAAAACAATAATTGTCACACTGATGCTGGCCTGTTTTACCCTGGCCGTGTTTTCGCAGCAAAAAGACAGTGTTAAGGTTCGCCTTAACCATTACACATTCACCGTTGGAGCAGGTTGGACCCATTACATAAACAACCTGGAAAATTGGGACAATAACATAAAGAAGGATTTTGTCGGAATGTCATTCAAATTTTTCTGGGAACCGGAATACCGACTGAGCCTTGGCCTCGAATCGGGGTACTATAAACTGTTTAAGGTTTCGGGCCAGTTTCCCGACAACACCTCTGTCGACGTTAGCCGAACAGTAATACCACTGCTTCTTTTGGTGAGAATGCAGATCATCCAAAATGTCTATCTTGGCGCCGGAATGGGAATTGCAATCCTCTCCAACAAATCTGTCGGCACCGATTTGAATGTTGTCACCAAAACGATTTCAATGTCAAATTTCGAACTCTCAGGCGCATACATTTACCCGCTCAGCAAACATTTTCTGGCAGGCGGAGAGGTTAAAATGTTTAGTTTCGCAGCGCTTTCCGACTGGATGTATTCCATTCAGGCTACCTTTACATTCAAGCTATAACCTGCCATACCTTGTTGATTAAACCATGCTAACCCGATTCATGGTTAGGATTATCGGAATTATGACACAAAAAATGCGGTTTTATCCTGACTGGGCGCTTCCAACCTTTAACATTTCCAGGGTACTCGTCATTGTTTTCGCCATCGTTGCCGTTTGGCCCTATTTGCCCGGGTCTGGTTTCCAGGTTTTTCGAGGTGTTTCAGTCTTCTTCGGATTGGTTTTCTCACTGACATCAGTTAGCGCGCCCTCCAATTTCATGGCCGGGCTGACTCATACCTACACACGGGCCTTTAAATTAGTCGATCGTGTTACAAAAGGATTAATCATCCACACTACCCTAACTATCGGTTATGATATACCCAGGCGGAAAATCCACCCATTACAATGCAATCCGCGATGGAAATACCAATGCGATTCAGGAGGAATACAGGGAATAGGTTTATGAATCTCCATCATTCAGGGTGGAAAAACCATAATTTAAAAGAGAACTATATGAAATTCTGTCCAAATTGCGGAGAAGAGTTAAAACCAGGAGCCAAATTCTGTGTTGGATGCGGAACACCAATTGCTGTTCTAACACCTTCTCCGGCCCAACAAAAACCGCAGTTCCAGGCCAATTATCAGCAGCAGCCTCCGGTTTATCAACATGCCAATGATAACCAACAAGCCCCCCTTTTGGATTCCGGCACAGGAAAGCCGAACCTGTTCAGTCGGGTATTCAATATTATTACCAAACCCCATCAGGAATGGATTATAATATCAGGAGAACAGCCCGATGCTTTGAAGCTGATCGCAGGTTATGCACTGATTCTGTCGCTTATCCCTTCAATTTCCTCGTTTCTCCGGTACGGAATCATCGGTATATCTTACGGGGGTTACAACTCCATCAATTTTAGTTCAGGGATTCAAACCGGACTTATCCAATTACTTTCGGCTTTGATCGGAGTTTATCTGCTGGCCTGGATTATTGATACGCTGGCACCCACTTTTAATTCAGAGAAAAATTTCGGACGTTCACTTCAACTGGCTGTATATTCATCTACTCCTCAATGGATTGCAGGATTTTTGCTGCTCCTTCCAACCGGTGTAAGCATGCTGGTTATGTTCATTGGACTGTATGCAATTTACCTGCTTGTTGTGGGATTTCCTGTAATGAAAGGAACTCCGAAGGATAAATTAGTCCTCTCGTTTTGTCGAACGAACATCAAAACAGATAACTTTGGTTCAA
>DYQT01000172.1 GCA_020719165.1 Draconibacterium orientale
AAAATAGTAATCAGAAAGTTATTAACCGACTACCCTGCTTTTTTGAGAGGATACGTTTTACCAATTAATTGCGAACCTTTACTGCAGATGATTTTATCTGGTTTGGAGGATATCCGGATCCTGCAGATCTGATCACTGACGAAAACCGCTGGAAGTAGTATATCCGCCATTCGCTAATTGAGACAACCCTGATGCGAGATATAGTATTAATGGTGAGAATCGACAAACCGGTTTTACTTCGGAACCGTTTCGACCTGGCTTGTTCCTGGTCGGGTCAGATTCTGTCGTACAACAAAATTCTCGGCCAGTTGAAGAATGCCGGGAATACAACAACACTGGCCCATTATCTGATGCTTCTTGAAGGCGCCGGCCTGATCAAGGGATTGGAAAAATATTCTCCTTCTACAATCCGTCAGCGTGCTTCCAGCCCAAAGTTCCAGGTGTTCAACATGGCGTTGATGTTGGCATTGAGGAACAGCAAATCTTCTTTTCGACAGTTACCGGTTTTAGCATCAATGGAAGGTACGATGACCCCAAACAGTCATTCTATCTTAAATGCACACAAGAATTTGCATCAATCTGGATTGAACAGATTAAAAATCAAAGAACTGGATCAAAAAAAAGCTCTCGAAATAGGGCGAAAACATCTTTTTTGCTGTTGCAAAGGAATTATCCGGTAACAAGAATGTTCTTATACGGATCCTACGCATGTGGGAATCAACATGCAGATAGGGATATTGATCTGGCCGTCATTTTAAAGGAAATGCATGACCCATTTCAAACTCAGGTCGATTTGCTGCGACTGACATGGAATTTTGATACCCGGGTTAAGCCTCATCCGTTTGAAGCAAAAGACTTCTCCTCTTTGAATCCTGTTATCAAAGAATCCACCGCACCGGGATTGAAATTTCTGTTTGCTTTGGTAATGATTTTGCAGATAGGGATTTTCTAAAAGAAAGAATGGAAAACAAATGAAGAAAGAATGCTTGGATCATTCTATTTGTCAAATCTCAGAATCGCCCATCCCCCCCTTCTCCTTGAGTAGAAGGGGCCGGGGTTGAGGTGTTTATTAACCCTAATAATTTCAATACAGTTTTAGTTAATTATTGTTAAAAATTTCATCATCCGGGAAGGATGTGAAATACTCTACCGTACATTTGTTTGAAATTAGTCTAAATATTAATAACAGAATTGCCCGATTCCATGGCTGACAATTTTAAAACATACATTCTAGATATCCTGTCGGTTCTTTTACCGGGCGGGTTTTTGATGGGAATCCTGGCACAGCTCGAAGGGGTGAAAACCAGGTTTATCACCATGTTTCCTGTTAATGACACAGAATGGATCAATGCAGTGGTTTACATTGGATTTGCATACACGATTGGCCATTTTGTTTTTTTTATCGGATCCCTGCTGGATGAGAATTTCTATAAAAAGATTGAAAAGATTATATGGAAAGATCAGCAACTTTTGGATTATGCCATACAACTGAAAGTAGAAAAAACCGGGATCGTCAGTGATAAGGTGTTGAATGCATTCAAATGGAGTTGTGCCTACTTAATGGCAAACCAGCCGCTCATGCATGCAGATGTGATCAGATCAATAGCGGAATCAAAGTTTTTCAGAAGTTTATCGGTGGTTTTGATGATCGCCTTTGGCGTATTTTTTGCGAAGCAGGACCTTGTTTTGGTAATCACCTCTTTGGTCCTTACCGGGTTTTCCATGATCCGCTATATTACCCAAAGGCACAAAGCCATGGGAGTCGCTTTTCAATATGTTATTACCAGCACCGGTGAGCCTTGTAACCCGACAAATACCATAGATTCATCGGGAAATTGATCAGCGGAGTCTTCAGTTTTATGATAATACCAATTATTAATAGTTTCAATTCACCAAAGGAAAGTTTAAATGACAGCGTTTACAAATTTTCTTAAATTCCCGGATATCAGTACCTTGAACAGGCTGCATGTGATGGGCATTCTGGCCAATGGTGTGGATATCGGCCCTAAAGGCGTTCACCTGAGATGGATGTTTCCTCCTTCGGCGGGGATACCCAAATCGACAAATATTTACCGCAGACCCCATGAAAAAAGTGATGCCAGGCATGTAAACGGTTTAAAAAAGAATGAACTTCTTACTGCCGGGAAAAACCACAACGGGATCGTTTTTACAGGATTTAAAACAGGAACTCTTAAAAGTGAGTCGAATGCAGGTGAGCTGCGAAACCTGGATAAAAGTCAGCCGTTCAGGCTGGTCATCTCCTTTCTGCGACCGGTAAGTAACCTGAAGATCAGTTTGATCAACCCGAATTCGGAGACAAAAGGATCTGCTTTCCGAAATGGGGAGAACATAGAAAACCAGACTGCCCTGAAGAGTACCACCAGCAAGGCAAAAACTTTCCTGAATTTCAACGGCATCGATATTGACCATGTATCTGTTGAGCTTACTTTTGATATGCTGACCGATGTCGAATTTATTGATCCCGCTGTAATATGTAAGGATACAAATTGGGAATCCATCGGCAGTTGCGTTTCATTCAGCCCTGATCAGGTTGGCTTGGAACAGTATTTAACTTCGCTGGTAAACGATTCAAACACCTTTAACTATTACCTGAGCCGCAACGCAACGCAACGTAATTCGGCAAAAACACATTATAAGAACAGTGCCATTGAACTTCTCCGTTTGTTCGATTGGTTGAAAAACCCGGGTGATCCGTCCGTGGGCGAAGTGTTTGAAAATCCCGGTGCAGATTTGGCCAACCTTCAGTTTATATCGAGGAACGATAAACCTTTCAACAACCTCAAACCCATCGGGTTGATTACCATGGCGGCACAGGACCCCAATCTGGCCACCATGCTCGGGCTCTACTTTGTGGACAAAACGATGAATAGCCTGAAAAGGTACGATTACAAAGTGGAGTGTACCTACTCCGGAAAGCCGTCATTGTGTGGGATTGTAATGGATTTGGGAAATGAAATGTATTCATCGGTTCCATCACAAACACCTGTTTTTGCGAAAGAATCATCCGGCAAAACATGGGTATACAGCAACCTTATCGACAATCAGAAGCTGGAAGGAGGTATTGGGTTAAAATGGGCCAGGCCGGCCATTGATCCGGGCAATTCCAGTCAGCGATTCAATGAGCCGGTTTTATTCGCTGTAAAAAGAGACCCCGTTTTCAAGGCACGACTGCAGGGAACAAATCCGGAGGATAAACTGGTGGCCGTGCATGAAAACAACTATCTCAATCCCTCGTTAAACTGTTTTACAGATACAAAACTTACCAGACTCGATTCGGGAAACTACAAATATGAGGTAGCTCCCGTGACAATTTTCGGACAGAAAGGGCCTTCGGTTTTCTCCGATCCGATCAACATCAGCGACGTGATGCCTGTGCCACCTGTTGCTCTGTCGGTGCAGGAGGTAAAGCCCCTCGGTCAGCCGCTGAAACAAAAACTGAGATTCAAATTCGGAGCAGCGCAATTTTTTGTAGCGCCACATACCAAGAGGTTCCAGATCCTTTCGAGGCCTGATTCACTCATTGATAAACAGCACTTCGGCTACACACTGGCTGTTTTTAACGGGAAAAATCATACAAGTACCTTACAGGGGGATAAAATATTTACGCTGAACATCTCCAGAGATGACGTTTTCCCCTCAACCCTGGGGATGGCTGCCGGCGATTTGAATGTCACTGTTTCCAAACCCTATCACACGGCTGAATTCAGCCTCAGTGCAGATAAAACACCCCTCCCGACCTCCCGGATAAAGAAGTTCACGATAAACAGATTTCTTGCCAAAGACAAAATTGAGATCGTTGTCGACCATGCCGCACATCCAACTTACGAAATTCCTGCAAGTGGTTTCGTGGTCCTCATAAAGGATCCCCATTCGGCGAGTGCCCCCAATAACTGGAAATCAAGCGCACTCACGGTGAATCTTGTACCCCCGAAAAAATTGGTATTACTTACGGCACGGACCGTCAGTGCGGGTACTTCGCCCGGATTCAATTGTACAATCACCAAAGTTAAAACCATTGCCCCGGTACGTGACAGAATCAGTGGCAATCTCATTACTCCGGTATTTACCGAACTGTTTTTTAACCGGGCATTGCTGGAGCAGGGCTTGTTTGATGGCGGAACCATAACCGTGGGAGGTACCCAAAAGCAAATTCTCTACCAGGGTGGAGGGTTGGCTTCTGCTGCAACCACTCCCGACACGGAGCTGGCTACAGATGTGCAAAAAGGACGGTTCGCACGGATTATGGTTACGGGAGCTTTTCCACAGGCCGTGCCAGGTGCGAATATGGTGTTGCAGCCCCGCGTAAATACCGGTCCTGTACCTGGCATTATCAACCCCTTAACCGGGTTATTTGTGTTAAAATTCAGCACCCCTGCTTCCGGAACCCCTGTTGGATTCGGTGAAGTTTTACTAAAGGTGCGACAGAAATTACAGGTCGCATCTGACCGTACAAAAGATCAGATCTTACCCGTAAGCCTGCCCACCTTATCCGATTTTTCGCCGGTTACCGGAGGAGTTGAGGTGTTGGTAAAAATAAACAAGGAGGTAAATTCACTCACACCGGATCTGGTAAATCATGGTGCGTTTTTCGGACAGTATGAGGTGGATGTCACCGCAATCATTACGGCACAACCGATACCGGCCAACGCCCCGGCCACCAGCACTTTCTTTGCCATACAATCGGAAACAGATGGCAATGTGCCATTTAACCGAAGTATGTTGTCATCGCCGGCCCAGTATTACAAAGCCAATCTTGTGGTTCCCGAGGCTCCCGGCAGGCCAAACCCCTGCGTGATGCCTGCGGCAGGTGAAAAAGCATTTTTACCACCCCCCGATATGAAAGGCTATGCCGTGAATTGTATCAGTTGGCCTGCTTTGCCGAACATACGGTATGAAGTTTACCGGACGCTCGATGCCACCCTGCTACTGCAGCATAAAAATGAATTTCTCAAAGGAAATTCTGTAGCCGTAAGCGGGCTGACAATGCCCGGCTCCCTAACACTTTCAATGCAGGGAGCATTGACCCGGGAGACCAATACCGGTTTTTTGACAGGTACCTATATAACCCCGGCAATGTCGGTAACCGGAGAAAATGTTTTCCTTAACAGTCGCCTGGAAATCAGCAGTGTACGGATGAAAAATTACTATCAGATCGTATCCGCCAAAATGGCATCCCCAAACTTTACTGCGGGAGTTCCTCAATCAGTAAAGGTTAAGCTCACGATGAAGCCGGTAAACGCAGGTTTCAATATTGCGCTGAATAGCGGTATCCATAAACTTACTTTTCTGCCTGATTATAAGTTGGTCGCCAAAAATGAGACGGTGCTTGCGGCACTGGCCAACAAACCTGCGCTTGAAAAAGCCTACAGCCTGGTGAGCGGGGTACCGGTGAGGGTGGGTACGTTCAACGACATGGTTCCGGCAAGGGGCATCAACATGTTTTTTTATAAAACCAGGGCAATCAATGCTTCTGAAGTAAAATCAGCATTTTCAGCAGCCAGCATGCCGGTCTTTCAAATGGATACCACCCCGCCGGATGAAATCAGGGAGCTGAGTGCCTGCAGTATCGATAACCGGGCGATGTTGATGTGGAAGAAAGACATTTCCGGCGAAACGAAGGCGTATAAACTCATCAGGGAAATCGTACCTGCAGGCGGAGGCCCGGTCATAAAAACAGAAACAGAACTGCCTTTATCCGCCTTGCTTTCTAAACCCTGTTTCCTGACCAATGCCAGTACCATTGTGTTAAACACCCCGTTGGCCATTCCATTTCCTTCTTCGCTTCCAAACCAGTCAGGCACCCTGCCCAACAGTGAAGCCACCAAAGCGGTGATCAGGGCGGTAGTGGTAAAGGAAATCATCAATGCGACGACAAAAACCCTGATAAAATCAGACCAATACGAGATCAACTATACGATCAATACTGCACTGAAGTTGTTTGTAGTCAGCAGTATACAATTTCATCAAAAAAGGGATGCCGGGATCTTCTTTGAAATCAGTGTAAACAATCTGCCGCTTATGGTCGAAAAGGATTATCTGAGCTACATTGATTCGGCGGTAAATACCGGTGATTCGGTTAAATACACGGTGATTCCGGTTAACTTGGCCGGGCCTGCACCGCAGGTAAGGATACCGGGAAGGCCATCCGGTTTGAGTGCCGTGGAGATAAAAGATTATAGAAAACCGGATGTGAGGATTGATTTGACCTTTATAAAACCCGATGCATCCATATCTGCCATATTTGACAAAACCGCCAAAGGAAAGTTTACAATTACTCAGGTTAACAATGAATTGCAGGTGAAAATTGAAAGTAAAATCCCCGGAAGCGCCGGTTTTGGGTTAAGTTCAATTTCCGAACTCCGCGATGGGTTATTGTCTATTCCTCAGAAAGGGTGGATCTCCCTCACTCCTTCAGCTTCCGGCATTGTATTGCTCGACCAAAACCGGTATGCGGAAACTGCTGTAAATGTTGTGTACAAAATCACGGTCCGTTCAAAGGAAGAAGTACAAGCTGATTTAATTACCATAACTAAGTAACCTATATGCCAACCAACCCAAATCCAACCCCTGACGTTCTTGAAAAGCACAGGGATGCAACCAAAGAAAAAGTTGCCAACGATGCGTTGATCATAAATCATTTTGTTCTTTATGTAAAAGATTTACCGTTCGATGGCAACCCTGAGATAATGAATGATGAACATAGATCCCGGTTGCTGCAATTTTTCGAAAAGCTGATCGTGGAAGGATACAATCCCAGGATTGGCGGGGTGATCGGCTATGCCAGTTCCCCGGGCTCCGTGAAATACAATGATCGTTTAAGTAAACGAAGAGTAGAAGTTGTTGACGAATTTCTGCATCAAATAAAAACATTGAGCAATGTTGCCGAAGTTAATAGCTATACCCTTTTTAAGCCAAATTATTTCATTGATGCCTTGGGCGAAACAGTTGCAGACAGCGACATAGACCTTGCCGACGACAGAAAAGTGGAGATCTTTTATTCCATTCTGAAAAAATTCCCTGTTGAAAACGATCCATCAAACCCCGGAACCACACCCAGAAGCAGAAACTGGAAGATTGATTTTGCGGCAGATGGCGGAATCGGATATGGCATCGTAGGGGGCAAGATTGTAACGGGTACCTTGACAATGATGGATGATGATTTTGAAACCCCATTGGAACCACCCAGGGCCATCACACTCGTATCAGCAGGTTTAAGCTACAATCCTTTTGAAGTGGTGAATAAAAACGCACCGCATTCTACTGCAGTTGCCAACCGTATGGCACAAAAACTGGAATCATTAAAAAAGATGATACCGGGGTTTTTCAACAAACTGGATCAGATTAAAAACTTTACTGCTTATCCCTTTCGGTCAAGTGATTTTTTAGTACATTTGGATAAT
>DYQT01000427.1 GCA_020719165.1 Draconibacterium orientale
ACTATTGACAGAAGCCGTACAAACGATCAAGGAGCTTAATGGAAAACAACTTTACTACTCGTTTCTTGCCGGTGCTCAGCGAATTTTCGAACAACAAAAACTACTCAACAAAATAAATGTTTTTCCGGTTGCAGATGCAGATACTGGAACCAATCTTGCCTCCACTATGCGTTCAATCATGGACGCTATTATTCCTACGGAAAACCTTAAGCAAACAGCAGTTGCACTTGCTGATGCTGCCCTGATTGGCGCAAGGGGAAATTCCGGAATCATTTTCGCGCAATTCCTCTATGGTTTCAGTAATGAGATCAATCCGAATGAGGCCCTGACTGTTCGTTCTTTTGCAGAAAGTGTAAACAAGGCAGTGAGTTACGCGTATGATGCCATTGCAAACCCGATTGAAGGAACCATCCTGACTGTAATTAAAGATTGGGCAGAGTATATTTACCTGCTCAAAGACACCTTTGATGATTTTACCAAATTACTGGTTGAAGCCTACAATAAAGCGCTTGAATCGCTAGCGGCCACCACTGGCAAGTTAGAAGTCCTGGCCCGTTCGCACGTGGTTGATGCCGGAGCCAAAGGTTTTGTGTTCTGGCTGGAAGGATTTATGGACTTTTTTACCCTGGGTGCCGACAAAGCATTGAAGAATTCCGGGCAAATTGTGCAGGTTGCCGAAGAAGATGTTGAAATGCCGCATGATGAGATAAACTTCAGATTTTGTACCGAAGCGCTTCTTGCCGGCGATAAGTTGGATAAACACAAAATCAGAAATTTCATTCAGCATTGTGGCGATTCTCTGGTTGTGGCGGGAAGTCCGCAAAAACTGAGGATACACATCCATACGGATTTTCCTGCAGAAGTGTTCTCCCAACTACAGCAGTTTGGCCATATCACCTACCAAAAAGTAGATGATATGGTGATGCAAAACGAAATCCAATTCAACCGGAAATATAATGTTGCCATTGTAACCGATTCTGCCTGTGACATTCCCAAAGAGCTGATTGATCAATACCAAATTCAGGTTGTTCCGCTGTCTGTTCATTTTGGAGAATCCTACTTTTTAGATCGACTTACAATCAATCCTCCGCAATTCTATGCCATGCAGGAAAAATCTGAGGTAAATGCATCCTCTGCGCAACCTGCTTCCAAAGAATTTCAAAACAAATATGAATACCTCGCTACCCATTACGACTCTATCATCGGTATCCACCTCAGTAAAGTGCTGAGCGGTACCTGGTCAAGCAGCGAAAAAGGCTCCCGGGATGTCATAAGCCGAACTGGAAAAATAATTGATGTGTTGAATTCCAATACTTTGACTGGCGGACTTGGCTTAATTGTACTCCGTGCCGCAAAAGCTTTGGAAAACGGGGCAACTCATACTGATGTGGTAAACAAAATCGAAGAATGGAAGTCAAAGTCGATTGTGCGGGTAAGTGTGACCACCCTGAAATATATTGTTCGAAGTGGCAGGGTGAGTCCGTTTAAAAGCTTTGTAGCAAAACTCCTCGATTTAAAATCGGTAATTGCCA
>DYQT01000428.1 GCA_020719165.1 Draconibacterium orientale
GCAGCCTGATTTTTATTGTCAAAAGGTCAATATCGGCAATCTGGATTTTTATATCACCGGCAATCACAATCCCTTTGTCTAACACGCGCTCAAGGATGTCTGCCAGGTTGGTCGCCTTCAGGGCATGGGTTATTTCAGCCATAATGGATTCTTTTTATTTGTTAATAATCAATTGATAACGTTTTCCATTCCTTTTTTGCTTCAGGTTCGGCCTCTGGTTTGGCTTTCACCGGTTTTTCGTCAGAACTCATTTCACCGGCTTTGTTATCGAAATAAATCTGGATTTCTTTTAACCGGTTTTGTATGATTTCGAGCCGGAGCATAATTCTGATTTCCTCACTTTTCAGTCGTGACCGCTCTTTTTCGAGCAGGTACAGTTTAATAAAATCAGAATCCTCCTTGTTGGGAATTCCCGACTTTACAACGCTTTGCATGCTTTTGATGCTCTGAAGTCCTTTTATTGAGCTATTGATAGGCATAATATTGTTTTTTTATGTGGAACCTAGTGTTATTTTTTGGTATTAGGTTGGATTTCAGGCGAATTGTTCGATAAGATTATTTACAATTGTCCTGACACGTTCCTGATTGGTTTTTGAACCAATCCGGCTGGTTTCTGAGGTAAGAATGTCCTGGCAGATAAGCCTGAACATGCGGTTTTCTTTGGATGGTACAATATTTAATGTGGCCAATGTTTTGGAAATCATGATTGAACCGCGGATGGTAGGGTCGAATTCGGTTTTTCCCGATTCGCGCAATCCACGAACGATTTTCACGATTTTTTCGGAATCTTCCATCGTAAGGTTCGATTTTGCATGGGTGATCTGAAGTTCGGTTTCGTAATCGAAATGTTCGAGATCCAGGGTAACCATCCGGTCGCGGAGGGCATCCTGGGTACGGTTAACTCCGGCGTATTCCTCAGGATTGGAGGTAAAGATAGCCCGGAATTCGGGATGAACTTTCATGTAGTAATCGTCCTCCTTGGCTGCTGAGGTGCTTAACATCCGTTCCTGAAGTATTGGTAGGAGAATGTTGTTGGCTTCGGGGCGTGAACGGGTGAACTCGTCGTAAATGAGTGTGAAACCGTTTTTTACGGCTATGGTCAACCGGTTGTTTACCCACTGCTTGCTCATATCTTCTTCATATTTATGAACTGAATGGATAAACCTGTCGTCAAGTTTTTTGTATTTGTAGCCTTGTTGGCTGCCGATCAGGTCGGAGGTTTTATACTCGGCATCACCATGAATGATTACAACCGGGCGTCCAATCTGACTTGCCAGGTGCATGGCCACGGTGGTTTTGCCGGTACCCGATGGTCCCCTGAAGTGCACCGGAAATCCTGCTTTGATGTAGGTAAGTGCCCTTGTGGTTATATCTTTTATGTACTCAGTCTCTACAAAATTCGACATCGGCCGGAGCTCGAGTACTGTGTTCATTTCGTTATTATTGATGGTATTGTTCATGTTTAGTTTAATGATTCAGTTGATTGATATTTTTTACAAATCGCTTTTTGGTATCAGCTTCATGGCATT